>CBKWFZ010000068.1:0-9731 GCA_966673785.1 uncultured bacterium | reverse complement strand
GAGTACAAACGCGAGTTTACGTGTCGCATAGAACTTGTACGTAATCGCCAACGGATCACCGAGCTTAATTCCAAGTCCGTGGTATGGATAACGACTGTGCTCGAAGATAGGACATACAATTTTTGCTTTCGCCCCGCGGACACGCGTCGCATTCACATTAAACCGCTTCTGTGTATAAAGGCTTTTGGTTCTGCTGCTTCCCCGACGCGGGCTTTGCGCCAGCACGTCTGAAGCAACGGAGGTGAGGATGACCAATAGAATGACGAGTCGATAACCCATGCATAACAAATATACTTCGTTTTGACAAGATCAGCGAAGCCATGTTTGTTTTTAGGCGATAAAACAATTAAACAAACTCTTTGTATTGCATTTTGTGGAGCTGAAAGTAAAAACCACCCTTTTCCAGCAGCTCCTCATGCGTGCCTTCTTCCTTGACCTCGCCATGATCAAGAACGATGATTTTGTCAGCCTTCTGAATCGTGGAAAGTCTGTGAGCTATCACAATCGCTGTCCGACCTTTCATCATTTTACCGATAGCCTGTTGTATCATTTCCTCCGTCTCAGAATCAACAGAGGAAGTGGCTTCGTCAAGAACCAGAATGCGCGGATCATACACCATCGCGCGAATGAAAGAAATGAGCTGGCGCTGGCCGACGGATAGCGTTGCACCCCGCTCCATGACGTTATAGGAAAGTTGTCCGGGTAAGCGTTCGATGAATTTTCTCGCACCGACCAGGTCCGCAGCCTGCCAGATCCGTTCATCGGTTACATCGGGGTTTCCGAGTGTGATGTTCTTCCTGATCGTGTCGCTGAAAAGAAACACGTCCTGAAGTACCACGCCGATACTCGTACGAAGATTCCCGAGGTCATAATCCTTGATATCGATTCCGTCGATCCTGATACCCCCGCGTTCAATCTCATAGAAACGGTTGAGCAGATTGATAACGGAGGACTTACCTGCACCCGTAGCGCCCACCAGCGCCACCGTTTCCCCGGCGCGTATGTTAATATTAATGCCTTTCAACACATACTCTCCTTCATTGTAAGCGAACCAGACGTTCTCGAATTTCACCTCGCCTTTCAGTTCCGCAGGGATATGCGTACCATTGTCCTGAATGTGCTCCTGATTGTCCAGGAGATTAAGAATCCGTGAAGAGCTTACAATTCCCATCTGCAATGTATTGTATCGGTCTGCAATCATGCGGATCGGACGAAAGAACATCTGAATGTACATGATGAACGCGATGAGCTTTCCGATCGTAATGCCGGTTTCCTCATAGTTGATGACGCCTTTCGCTCCATACCAGACCAGCAATCCGATTCCTGCAGCTGCAATAATTTCGGCGACCGGAAAATAGATCGAGTAATAAAGAACGGATCGCAGGTTTGCCTGCTTGTGCTCTTCGTTGATGGCTTTGAATTTGGCGAACTCCTGCTTTTCACTACCAAATATCTGAACGACGTTCATTCCAGTGAGATGTTCCTGCACGAATGTATTGAGGTTAGCCACTGCATTGCGTACATCGTTAAACGCGACTTTGATCTTTTCCTTGAATACGTACGTGCTGATCAGCAACAATGGAATCGTCGACAAACTCAATAAGGCCAGCCGCCAGTCTTCCATAAACATGAACGCCAGAATGAATACGATTTGAAGCAAGTCCCCTACCATTGCGGCGAGGCCCTCGCTGAACACATCCGAGAGTGTCTCCACGTCAGAAATGGTCCGGGTGACAAGCCGGCCAATTGGCGTCCGATCAAAAAAGCGCAGGCGAAGACTTACGATGTGCTTGTACAGGCGACTTCGGATATCGCGAATGACCTGCTGACCAAGCCATCCCGACAGATAGGTGTGTGCATACTGAACGATACTGTTAATGATGAGCAACGCGAACAGTAAAATGATCACATTTACCATTCCCGAATAGTCACCTTCCGCCACGTGATGATCAAGCGTATATTGAATGAACAACGGCCTGACGGGAGCAAAAACACCCAACAGGAATGTGAGCACGATGACCAATACAAAGGTTCCTTTGTAGGGTTTTACGAAGCGCATGAGCCGGCGCAGAACGGACCAGTCTATGATGTTGCCGCTGCTGATTTGTTCTTTATCCACTCAATTGTTCGTTAATCGTTGATTTGCATTTGTTCTTTCAAAAAGATATCGACCGGATACAGGACATGTTTCAAAAAAAGACCTTCCGGAGGCACGTTGGCTCCAGCCTCGCGCCGGTCACGCGCCGACAGTATTTCACGGAATTTCTCGATAGAAGTTTTTCCCTGGCCCACATCGACAAGTGTACCAACGATTGCTCTTACCATTCCCCTGAGGAACCGGTTCGCCGCAATGTAAAACTCAAGCCGGTCTCCGTTCTCTTGCCAGGATGCCCGTTTGACGTCGCAAATAAAGTTATTTACGTCGGTTTTTACCTTGCTGAAGCATTGAAAATCTTGTTTGCCGATCAGTAATGCGGCAGCTTCGTTCATGAGAGAAACGTTAAGCGGCTTGAAGAAATACCACGCATAGCCTGTGCTGAGCGGATCTTTCCGACGCGTGATCCGGTAAACGTAAGCTCTTTCAACGGCGTCATAGCGGGCATTTGCATCGGGTCTTACGGCCAGCACGTTGTGAATGGCAATATCCCGCGGCAGAAACGAATTCATCCGGTGAACCAGGTCCGCCCTGTCTATGTGTTGACCAATGTCGGCGTGAAAGAACTGTTGTTCACAATGTACTCCTGCATCCGTTCGGCCGCTGGCCGTAATTTCAATTTTTTCACGAAGCAGCGTTGAAAGACATTCTTCAATAACGGTTTGAATACCGGTCGCGTTAAGCTGCGATTGCCAGCCTGCGTAACGGGCACCATTATAGCTGATTTCAAAAAAGTAACGCATGCCCTGACTGCCCTCTCAACACAGTTCGAAAATGATTGCCTCGCCCTGACCAACCCCGACACACATGGTGGCAAGCCCGAACCGGACCTTCCGCCTGCGCATTTCGTGAATTAGCGTTGCGCTGATTCTCACACCGCTGCAGCCAAGCGGATGACCGATCGCAATCGCTCCTCCGTTTACGTTTACCATGGATGGATCGAGGTCAAGCGCTCGAATGCATGCAACTGCCTGCGACGCAAATGCTTCATTTAATTCCGTTAACCCCAGATCATTTGCAGAGAGTCCGGCTCGCTGCAATGCTTTCCGTACAGCTGGAACGGGGCCCATGCCCATTTCCGAAGGATCGACACCGGCGACTGCGTGAGAAACGACGCGCGCAAGCGGAGTGATCTTCATTTCCCTCGCGAGGTCCTCGCTTCCCAAAAGACTTGCGGCAGCACCGTCGTTAATACCCGACGAGTTCCCGGCGGTTACCGTACCATTCTCTCGAAACGCCGGTTTTAACGATGACAATTTCTCAAGACTCGTTTGCCTCGGATGCTCATCTTCAGACACAACGATATCTTCGCCACCTTTTTTATACGTAACACTGATTCGCTCCTGAACAAATCGGCCCGCTGCATTTGCAACGGCATACTTCTGCTGTGAAGCAAGGGCGAACGCATCCTGGTCCATGCGGCTGATTTGATATCGCTCTGCTACATTCTCAGCAGTTTCACCCATTGTATATGGCTGGTAGATGCGTGCAAGTTCCGGGTTCGTGAACCGCCACCCGATGGTAGTATCGTACATTTCAGCGTGACGGGAAAAAGGCTGCTCCTGCTTGGCCATCACAAAAGGTGACCGGCTCATGCTTTCCACACCACCAGCGACGAATAAATCACCATCGCCGCTCCTTATTGCGCGCGACGCCTGCACGATTGCATCCAGGCCGGAGGCGCAAAGACGATTGATCGTGACCCCGGCCACGTTAACCGGTAAGCCGGCTAACAATAATGCCATACGGGCGACATTCCGGTTGTCTTCGCCAGCCTGGTTTGCAGCGCCAAAAAAGACATCTTCGATCCGCGTTGGGTCAATACCGGGATTCCGTTCGATAAGCTTTCGAATAACTAATGCAGCAAGATCATCAGGCCGGATAAATGACAACGCGCCGCCATATTTGCCGATCGGTGTCCGGAGAATGTCAAGAACAAAAGCTGATTTCATTGCAGCAACGCAGGCCTTTCGGTTGCGATATTTTTATACTTTTGCCAGCAAGTTAACGCAACACCCACATGTGGCAAAGAATTCAAACCGTATTTCTGGCTATTGGCATCATTAGTCTCATCGGCGCTATTCTGCTCCCGATCTGGGGCGCTGAACAGGGCGGAACGGTACACAGGCTTTATGCGCTGCAGTATGTTTCTATTAATAACGGAGAACGGTCATTTGAATACGTTCCCTACGCGATCACCGGGATTCTGTTCATTGCCAGCATAACCATTGCTTTCATCGAGATCAGAAAATACAAGGACCGATTACTTCAAATCAAACTGGGAGCCCTGAACTCGCTTGTGCTCGTTGGCGGATACGCCGCAGCGGTATATTTTGGATCTGATTTTATTAAGAACGTGGGCGGAAGTTACGGATTAGGTATCTGGTTGCCCGCGGTCGCCGTATTTGCCAACTGGCTTGCACTTAGATTCATCCGACGCGATGAACGAATCGTGCGCGATTCGAACCGTCTCCGTTAAATCGACCGGCCCGAACTTGGCTTTGAATAGGGGAATGTTAACTTTACTTCCTCCAACCCCTATCATTATGAAAAAAATCCTCCCGATGGCAATGGCATTGGCATTAGCGCTCATTTGCCTCTTTCAATGCCGTACCCCGGAAAAAGCGGTAACGGAAACCCCCGCCACACCGGTTGCAATGGAAGACTTCTTCAAAGATCCGAAGACAGCCGGATTTCGAATTTCGCCTAATGGTGAAATGATCGTTTATCGTGCGCCACACATGGGTCGCATGAACGTGTTTGTGAGAAAACTGAACGACACAACAGCAATTCCCATAACAGCTGAAACTGAACGCAGCATCTACAATGCGGAATGGGAAAGCGATGACAGAATCATTTTCGCAAAAGATATCGGCGGAGATGAAAACATCCACATCCTATCGGTAAAGCCTGACGGCACCGACCTGAAAGACCATACCCCTTTCAATGGCGTTCGTGCCGGTGTGGTCGATATGCTGATTGATCGTCCGAATGAATTACTCATCTCACATAACAAGCGAAACCCTCAGGTTTTCGATGTCTATCTGTTGAACACCGAAACAGGCGAAACAAGAATGGTCGCGGAAAACCCAGGCAACATCACACAATGGATAACTGATCACGACGGCAACATCCGCGCTGCAGTAACGAGTGACGGTGTGAACTCCAGCGTGCTTTACCGGGAAACTGAGAAGGACAAATTCAGAACGGTGATCACCACAAATTTTAAGGAAACGCTGAATCCGGTTCTGTTTACATTCGACAACAAAAACCTGTATGCGCTTTCGAACCTTGGGCGTGACAAGACGGCCCTGGTTGAATTCGACCCCCTTACCGGAAAAGAAGTGAACGTGATTTACGAGAACCCCGATGTGGACGTTGACGATTTCGACTATTCGCGGAAGCGTAAAGTTCTTACGGAAGTCCGCTTTCAGACCGACAAACCTCACAAACATTATCTCGACGACCAGACCCGGCAGATCGGTGAAAAAATAAGCAAAGCGATCCCGGATTATACATTCAGTGTTGCCCGCAAGAATTTGAACGAAGATAAACTGCTGGTTTATGTTTACAGCGACCGCTACTTCGGTGGATACTATTTCTACGACGTCGCGAGCGACAAATTTTCAAAACTTGCCGATTTCAAGCCATGGCTTGATGAGAACAATATGGCGACGATGAAACCGATCAGTTACACCTCGCGTGATGGCATGACAATCAACGGTTATCTGACGCTCCCGAAAGGCGTCCCGGCCGTCAATCTTCCCGTCGTTGTTAATCCTCACGGCGGTCCATGGGCGCGCGATTCATGGGGCTTCAATCCGGAATGTCAGTTTCTCGCGAACCGGGGGTACGCCGTCTTGCAAATGAATTTTCGTGGCTCAACGGGGTATGGCCGGCGGTTTTGGGAATCATCTTTCCGTCAGTGGGGCCGAACGATGCAGGACGACATTACTGATGGAGTGAAGTGGCTGATCGGTGAAGGCATCGCTGATTCTACACGCATTGCCATCTATGGAGCGAGTTATGGCGGATACGCGACCCTCGCTGGTATTACGCGCACTCCGGAGCTCTATTCCTGTGCCGTCGACTATGTAGGCGTATCGAATATGTTCACATTCATGAACACCATTCCTCCGTATTGGGAGCCATTCCGCGACATGTTTTATGAAATGGTTGGCGATCCGAAAAAAGACAGCCTGATGTTGGCCGAAGTCTCTCCGGTATTTCACGTCGACAAGATAAAGTGTCCGTTGCTCGTGGCTCAGGGCGCTAACGATCCACGCGTGAACAAAGCCGAATCCGATCAGATTGTCGAATCGTTACGTCAGCGCGGCGTCACGGTTGAATACATCGTGAAGGACAACGAAGGACATGGTTTTTATAATGAGGAAAACCAATTTGAGTTCTACCGGGCCATGGAGACCTTTTTCGAAAAGCATCTCCGTAACAAGATCCCGGCACCCCGGGAAATGTAACGCAACTTTTAGCAGACAGGCGGGACTTCATTCGCCTGTCTTTTTTTCGCCCTGTTCGGCGGATACGGCCGCCAGGACCTGCCATCCTGACATTTTTTGCGCGCGGAACAATATTTGAAGAGCCGCCGTTGTCAAATTTTTGCGAACTATCAAACCTGACAACTATGGCAGAAACCGTCGAGAAAGAGAAAGGGTCGATCAGCATACATACTGAGAACATCTTCCCGATCATTAAGAAGTTCCTTTACTCAGATCACGAAATATTCCTGAGAGAATTAGTTTCCAACGCAGTGGATGCAACCCAGAAACTGAAAAAGCTGGCTGCGCTCGGTGAATTTGAGGGTGAACTCGGAGACCTCCGGATCGAAGTGAGCTTCGACAAGGACAAGAAAACAATAACCGTCAGTGATCGCGGTCTGGGGATGACCGGCGACGAGATTAAAAAATATATCAACCAGATTGCATTCTCGGGAGCTGCCGAATTTGTCGAAAAGTTCAAGGACAAAGGAGACGCGAAAGACATTATCGGAAAGTTCGGTCTTGGATTCTACTCGGCCTTTATGGTGTCCGACAAGGTTGAATTGCTTTCGCGGTCGTACAAAGCTGCGGAAAATGAAGCTGCACACTGGGAGTGCGACGGCTCTACGGAATTCATCCTGACGCCAGCCACACGGGAAGAACGCGGCACCGATGTGGTGCTACACATCAACAAGGATTCCGAAGAGTTCCTCGACGAATGGCGCATCAAGGGCATTCTTGACAAATATTGCAAATTCCTTCCCGTTGAAATTAAGTTCGGAACATCCGACGAAAGCGTTGAGGATGGCGTCGACGAAGAAGGCAAACCGAAATTCAAAACGGAGAAGAAGGACCGGATAATCAACAATCCTTCACCCATCTGGACCAAGTCGCCTTCCGAGCTGAAAGACGAAGACTATCTCAAGTTTTACAAAGAGTTGTATCCTTTTTCCGAAGACCCGCTCTTCTGGATTCATCTCAACGTGGACTACCCGTTCAACCTGACCGGTGTGTTGTACTTTCCAAAAGTCAAGAACGACTTCGAACTTCAGAAGAATAAAATACAGCTCTATTCACGTCAGGTTTTTATCACCGACGAAGTGAAGGATGTGGTTCCGGATTTTCTGATGCTTCTTCATGGCGTACTCGACTCACCGGACATCCCGCTGAACGTTTCGAGAAGCTACCTGCAAAGCGACGCGAATGTGAAGAAGATCAGTCAACACATTACCCGGAAGGTCGCCGACAAACTGCAGGAACTTTACAAGAAAGATCGCGCGGATTTCGAAAAGAAGTGGGATGACATCAACATCTTCGTTAAATACGGCATGATCAGCGACGAGAAGTTCTATGACAAAGCGAAAGACTTCGCGTTGTTCAAAAACGTCGACAAGCAGTACTTCTCATTTGCCGAGTACAAAGACAAGGTTGCGCCTACACAGACCGACAAGGAAGGACAGGTGATCTATATCTATTCCTCCGATGCCGGAAAGCAAGACAGCTACATTCAGGGGGCTAAGGCTAAGGGATATGATATTCTTTTGTTCGACGGAATTCTCGACAGCCACTTCATCAACACGCTGGAACAAAAGCTTGAGAAAACGCATCTGAAACGCGTGGATAGTGAGACGGCAGACAAATTGGTTGGCAAGGACACCACGATTGAAAGCGTTCTGAACAAGGAAGAAGAAGAGCAGGTGAAATCGATCTTTGAGAAGGCGATTAACAATAAGGCTTTCAACGTCAGTGTTGAGTCGTTGTCTCCGGATGATCTGCCGGTGGTAATTACGATGAGTGAATTCATGCGCCGAATGAAAGACATGGCGAAGACAGGCGGTGGCGGTTATGCCTTCATGGGCTCGATGCCGGATAACTTCAGTCTTGCCGTAAACGGGAATCACGGAATCATTCAGAAAATTCTTAAGGCGGAAAATGAAGATCAAAAGGTGAAGCTTGCCAAACAGGCCTGCGACCTCGCACTGCTTTCGCAGAACATGCTTACGGGATCCGATCTCACCAATTTTATCAAACGCAGTGTCGAACTCGTGTCATAGGATACCGGTTCAGAAATCTGCAAATAAAACGAAGGCCACCGTTCAAGGTGGCCTTCTCTATTTCCAACACATACGTAAAGTAAGACTCTTCATTTACTCCTGACCATCTTCATCGGCCTGGTCCGCCTTCTCCAATTCCTTGTCGATGATTTCTTCTATCACGGCGCGCTGACGTTCATCGATCGTTTTATCCACTTTGGCCTGTTTTTTCATAAACCGCAGCATCGCATTCTTCTTGATTTCGTATGCGATAAACACGGTATATTCACCGTTCTTTTCATTGAAAAACTTTTGCTCCCCTATCTTTCTAAGGTCACTTATTTCTGTATTCATGACCTGGCGCACGAGGCTTTGGAACTTATCCGCGACATCGGCCGCGCTTTCGTTTTCAGTTTGACCAAGGTATTGATCCGCAACCTGTTTCATGGTTGTGTTTACCTGCCCCGCGAGTTGGGCCTTGGCCTCGATATCCGCTTTGCCTTTGGCGATATTGTCCTTCGTGCTGACACCCTTCCCGGCAGCGCGCCAAAACCGGGCATTCGATTCGTAAGCATTTCCCTGAAAGGGCTCTTTAACCTTTGATCCGTAAGGCTTGGAAGAACATGAGATGAACATTCCGAAAATTCCTAAAAGGAACAGTCCTTTAATTGTTCGCATATAATTGATGTTGCTCCCAACTAAGGTAGTAAAAATTGTGCCATAAAAAGTCCGTCTCATGTGATGCCTGTAACCACCTGCCACCGAAACGCCCACTTCCAGCGAACCCGACATGCCGGGAATCCCGATTGGCGCAGAATTTCCATTAACTCAGACCGCGAAAAGGCCCTCAGCACGGAAAGCGGGGCGTCGTATTTAACCATAGCAGAGCCAGAAAAGAGACGCGTAAGAACACGGATTGAATGATAAGCGAGAAAATGCCGATGAATATCGTTAATAATTAATTGCGTGGTTCCGGTGCTTCGCAGCCTCGAAAAAAAGGCAACAAGTTCAGCGGAACTGAAATGATGAAAGAAAAGCGTTCCGATA
>CBKWFZ010000067.1:0-9738 GCA_966673785.1 uncultured bacterium | reverse complement strand
AGGAACCCATAAAAAAAAGATCCAGCGGCATCTGGATCTTGATTTAGTAAGGGGCGGAATGCAATTCTACTTCAGCATTTTATCAAAAGTATTTGTCGCGACGAAATGATAATTGGGACGAGCCTTTGCATAAATACCGCGCGCCATTTCCAACCCTTCAGGTGTTTTGGCCAATTCGGCGTAAACCGGAACGAGGAATTTCCGTCGACCCGTTGCAATCAGAAACGCTTCAAGTTTTCCATAAGCAGGAACATACTGATTGCGTACAACCAGCACAAGCCATTGCGTAAGGATCTCAGCGTTGTCCGATGCGGTCAGATCTCCCAGTTCATCCAGGCTTCGCATCTGACCGATTGAAAGCTGTTGCGGAACATTCTTGAGGAAGTGTAACCATTCATGTGTTGTCCACGAATCCGTAACGGGGAAGGGTTGTGCAGGGGTTTCCTGCCACGATTTGATCACCTCTTCAACCACTGCAAATCGCGCGGTTGAAGGAACGGGATGCTGGTCAGGCAGTCCTTCCGTAAAAATCCACGCGGTAAAGTCACTATCGGGAATTGTGATCTTATAGCGCTCACGATAAAAGCCCTTGATAAACGCCATGAAGTCGTCGGTATTTACTGACGAAAATGCTTTTCCGGAAAAATAAGCGGTGAGGAATTGATCGAACTTGTCCCGCCCGTAGTCTTCTTCAATCTTGCGGAGAAAGAAATAACCTTTATTGTACGCAATATCAGTCACCCCATCGTCCGGGTTCCTGCCGTCAAGGGAAAGTTTGAGTTTCGTGTCCTGAGGAAGACCCTGTTGTTTCAGATCAGCTATTGTTTCCTGCAGGTCCTGCAGCGCGAGACCGGCAAGCATCTCAGCATAGTCACTCCCGTAAAGCGCCTCCATAATTCGGTGTTCAAAGTAGACCGTAAAGCCTTCATTCAACCAGAAGTCGTTCCATGTGGCATTCGTTACGAGGTTACCGGACCAGCTATGCGCAAGCTCGTGGGCGATCAACGATGTCAATGACCGGTCTCCTGAAAGTATGGTCGGCGTCGCGAACGTAAGACGCGGATTTTCCATTCCTCCGAAAGGAAAGCTCGGCGGAAGAACGAGAACATCATAACGACCCCATTGGTAAGGACCATAAAGCTGCTCCGCCGCCGCGATCATCTTCTCAAGGTCGGCGAACTCCCACGCCGCCTTCTCCACCATCGACGGTTCTGCATAAATCCCTGCCCTTGGGCTTATCGCCTCAAATCGTAAGTCTCCTGCGGCGAGGGCTAACAGATACGATGGAATGGGTTGATCCATTTTAAACGCGTACACACCTTGCTCATTCTTTTGCGTCGGGTTTTCTGCACTCATCAGGATAAGCAACGCATCCGGGCCCGTTACTTCCGCGTCATACGTGAACCGGATGCCGGGTGAGTCCTGACATGGTACCCAGCTCCGCGCCAGGATAGCCTGCGATTGTGTGAACAGAAAGGGATGTTGCTTGCCTGCTGTTTGCGATGGCTCCAGCCACTGCAACGCTTCGGCGGCAGGGCTTGTTTCATACGTAATCGCTATGCGCTTACTATCTGGTCCGATGGGAATCGATAACGGCGTTCCGAGAACTTCGTCCCGTTTGCCCAACTCAAAAGCCGTCGTGGCCTTGCCATCTACGGTGACTGAGTCAATCGTAAGGTCTTTGGTATCAAGAATGATAACGTTCGCATCGCTTAACTGTTCTATATCCCATATCGCGGTTGCCCGGATTGTGCGGGTTTCAAAATCAAGGTGAGCTTTCCAATGAAGGTGCGTAACGCGCGCGTCTACGGGACGCGAATAGGAGTGTGGATCCTGGGGCATTTCCATAAATTTTTCGCTGGCCGATTTGCAACCTGCCCACAGGCCGGCTAGGATTGCTATCGTACCAATTCTCCGGTTCATGACGCAAGAACGCAAACTTACCGGGCTCTTTCAACGCGACCGTAACAAAATAAAAAAGGGTCCGGTTAGAGACCCTTTCTGTCGTGCGGATTATCGCCGTACATAAACCCCGGCATAGATCGGTCGGCCGTGTTCCAGGTATCCGACAAAATTATCTTCATAGTAATCCACTGCTACACAATTCGCCCGTCGAACATCGACACGGTGTAATGCCACCGGTAACGCGGCGCTTACAGTCCAGTTCCTGCCGCTGTAAGAGATGTACACGTTTCGATGTACGTCGTGGTAAACACCATAGTCGGAATAGTAAACATAACGAGGTCGTTCATAGCGGCGGGTTATCACATGGTGTCCGCAATCATGTCTGTGCTGATGGGCATAGACAGGTCGAACAACACGCGTCGTGTGATGGTGATGCCGATCGTGATAACGATGATCGCGATCGTGTCTGTGCCCGCGTTTGTCATACGACTTTTCCTTGTGACTTCCATGTCCACGACCCTGAGCCTGTCCCTGCATCGCGAACGCTCCCACCATCATCAGCATGATCACCAGCGAGAAAATGTTTGCCTTTTTCATAAGCCATCTTTTTAGTTTCGGATCAACTCCTTAACCAGGCGTGTGGCAAAGAGAATGCCATAAAATTGGGCGGCCGGAATCCGGGGTATTTTGAGCCTTTTCTCACAGAATACACGGAAGACACAGAGAAAGCACAGAACGTACTTAATAGGCCTCCAGTCTATTCTGTCGTTTTCTGTGACGTCTGCGAGAGATACTCTTTCCTCCTAAACTTTTTTCAGGAATTACAGGTAAACGAAATCGCCGAACTCGCCCCTGATCGTGACTTTCTTTGCGGTTGCGGGTTCAACCTTTCCAATCACCCTGGCGTCGATATTAAAAGAGCGCGCGATGGAAATGATCTCATCAGCATACCTTTCTTCAAGGTATAGCTCGAGACGATGGCCCATATTGAAGACCTTATACATTTCCTTCCAGTCTGTGCCGCTCTGTTGTTGAATCAGCCGGAACAACGGAGGAACGGAAAACAGGTTATCCTTTATAACGTGCAAGTCGTCAATGAAATGAAGAACTTTTGTTTGAGCCCCGCCACTGCAGTGAACAATACCGTGAATATGGCGGCGGAATTCATTCAATACCTGAATCATAACCGGAGCGTAAGTACGCGTGGGTGAAAGAACCAGCTTTCCGGCATCGAGCTCAACGCCTGGTAGCGACTCCGTTACGCCAACGGTGCCACTGTATACAAGTTCTGCAGTCGTGGCGTTGTCGTACGTTTCGGGATACTTCGAAGCGTAATCATGCTTGAATACGTCGTGACGCGCGGAGGTTAGCCCATTGCTCCCCATCCCGCCATTGTATTCCGATTCGTACGTCGCTTTTCCATAAGAAGCAAGCCCAACGATAACGTCGCCGGCGCTGATCCTGCTGTTGTCAATTACGTCTGCGCGTTTCATCCGGCTTACAACGGTACTGTCGACGATGACCGTCTTTACGAGGTCCCCCACATCCGCTGTTTCACCGCCCGTGCTCACAATATTGAGACCGTAAGCCCGAAGCATTTCCAGTACTTCTTCCGTTCCGTTTATAAGCGCCGACACGACATCACCCGGAATGAGATTTTTGTTCCGGCCAATGGTCGACGAAAGCAGAATGTTGCCGGTTGCGCCGACACAAAGCAGATCGTCAACATTCATGATGATCGCATCCTGGGCAATTCCTTTCCACACGGAAAGGTCACCGGTTTCGCGCCAATAGAGATAGGCCAGCGACGACTTCGTCCCGGCACCGTCGGCATGCATCACGATACAATGCTCGGGGTCTCCGGCAAGGTAATCAGGAACAATCTTGCAGAACGCCTTGGGGAACAACCCCTTATCTATCTTGCTTATCGCCTGGTGCACATCTTCCTTGGAAGCCGACACACCGCGCTTGTTATACCGGTCGGACACGTTTCGCTGTTTTTGCTGCAAAGGTTATAATTTTTTCCGAGAGCGCCCGAATCGGCCTATGCATTCAGCTTCGCGCGATTGAAAAAATGCCACACAACAATTCCCAGACATACGGATACATTCAGCGAGTGTTTGGAGCCCATTTGCGGGACCTCAATGGCGAGATCCGAAAGATCAATGACAGGCTCACTCACACCATTTACCTCATTTCCGAATACCAGCACGTATCGCCTTTCCGATTCCGGCTCGAACGTGTTAAGGGGGGTGCTCTGGTCGGTCTGTTCAACGGCGGCGATCACGTATCCCTCCTGCCGCAGTTTTGCGACAATTTCCTCCGGACTTGCGACGTACTCCCAGGGCACCGACTCAGTCGCGCCAAGCGCGGTCTTCTGGATTTCCCGATTTGGAGGAGTTCCCGTAATGCCCGTCAGGTAAATCTTTTCTACCCGAAATGCATCGGCAGTCCGGAAAGCCGACCCGACGTTGTGCAGGCTGCGCACGTTATCAAGCACAATGACCACAGGAATCTTCCCGGCGTCTCTGTATTCCTCCGGGGTTATCCGGCCCAATTCTTCGAGCTTGAGTTTTTTCATGCCGCAAACATAAAACTAATAAGTTTTTCCGGTGAGAATCGGCAAATTGATCGTATGATTAAACTGTCCCTGCTCGCGTGCTTCTCGTCCACGGTTAGCGTAAATGCACAGGACCCGTGGAAGGATGTTTATTCCCGCAATAACTGGGAGCAACGCGATTCCTGGCAGCGACCGGACGAGATCCTTGCGTTTCTCAACCTTCAAAAGAACAGTGTTGTTGCAGATATCGGATGCCATGAAGGCTATTTCTCGTTCAAACTCGCAAAGAAGGTGTCTGACGGAATCGTCTATGCCGTCGACATTTCCGAACGGAGACTCGAAAAATTAAGAACGATCGCTGGAGAAAATGATATCCGCAACGTGGAGGCTATCCTTGGTGAGTCCGGTGATCCGCGTCTGCCCGCATCGGTTGACGCCATTCTTATCGTGGATACATACCATGAGATCAAAAACCCCATACAATTCCTGAAAACTCTGCTGGGATCGATGAAGGCCAAGGCCAGGATTGTGATTTGCGAACCGATCGGCGACGAGCGACGGGGTGCCAGTCGGGAAACACAGTTTCGCCGGCATGAACTCGAATCTGCCTTTGCAATTCAGGATCTCGCTGCGGCTGGATTCCGCCTCGTAGCAGTACACGAGGATTTCGTTGACAGGCGAAAAGAAAAAGGAGACCAAATGTGGGTGATTGTCGCTGAAAAGCCCTGAAAAACGATCTCGTTAATTTTCGATTTTTCCTTCATTCCAGACTGCCGGGAGCCGGGACGAGTTTTTTATATTTGTTGATTATGGCAGAAGCGAAGACGACCACCGAGACCCCGTTGATGAAACAGTATAACGCCATCAAGGCGAAGTACCCCGGTGCCCTGCTTCTTTTCCGGGTTGGCGATTTTTACGAGACCTTCGGCAGGGACGCGGTTGCCGCGAGCAAGGTGCTGGACATCGTACTCACAAAACGCGGCGCTGGGTCGGCTTCAGAGATCGAGCTTGCCGGTTTTCCCCATCATTCGCTTGATACTTACTTGCCGAAACTGGTGCGCGCCGGTCACCGCGTAGCAATTTGCGATCAGCTTGAGGATCCCAAGTTCGTCAAAGGAATCGTCAAACGGGGCGTAACCGAACTCGTAACACCCGGCCTTTCTTTCAACGACAACGTTCTTGAAAAGAAACAAAACAACTTTCTCGCAAGCATTTTTGCCGGTAAAAATTCGTGGGGCGTCGCTTTCCTCGATGTGTCAACGGGTGAATTCTACGCGGCACAGGGACAGGAAAATTATGTGCTCAAACTAATTCAGGGGTTCTCGCCCTCGGAAATAATCTACAGCAAAAGCTCCCGCGACGTATTCGAAAAACTGTTCTCGAATGAGTACAGCAGCTTCGCGCTTGATGAATGGGTCTACGGTTTCGATTTCGCCTATGACAGGCTGATCAATCAGTTTAAAACAACCACCCTTAAGGGATTCGGCGTCGAAGAGCTTGGTGAAGCAATTATTGCTGCAGGAGCGATCATCCACTACCTGGAAGAAACGGAACACAGGGATACTTCGCATATCTCATCGTTATCGCGAATTGATGAGGAGAAATTTGTCTGGCTTGACAAATTCACCATTCGTAACCTTGAACTCGTCTACAGCCAGCACGACGGCGGCGTTCCACTCATTGATGTCCTCGACAGAACCGTAACTCCCATGGGGTCGCGGCAGCTTCGGAAATGGATTATCCTGCCACTGAAAGAAAAAGCCGCGATCGACGAACGCCTCGAAGTTGTGGATACTTTCTTCCGCGAGCCGGAGCTTGCCGATGAAGCGCTCGAGTCGCTGAAACACATTTCGGACCTCGAAAGGTTGATCTCTAAGGTGGCGGTGAACAGGATCAATCCGCGCGAATTGGTGCAGCTGAAACGATCGCTGAAGTGCATCGATCCCGTGCGATCAATATTGGCGAGCCAGCCTTCGCGTGTCCTTCAGAAGCTTGCCGACCAACTGCATCCCTGTGAATTTCTTGTTTCAAAAATTGAAGCGGAGCTTCGTGAAGATGTTTCTGTTCTTTCCAATCAGGGCGGACTTATCAAAGAAGGCGTTGACGCTGAACTTGACGAACTTCAGAAGATCGCATACTCAGGAAAAGACTATCTGCTGCAGATCCAGAAGCGCGAGATTGAAAGGACCGGAATCGGGTCGTTGAAAATTTCTTACAACAAGGTATTCGGGTATTACCTCGAAGTGAGTAACGCGAACAAGGACAAGGTGCCTTCCGACTGGATCCGGAAACAAACGCTGGTGAATGCAGAGCGATACATCACGGAAGAACTTAAAGTTTACGAAGAAAAGATCCTGCACGCGGAAGAAAAACTTGTTGTAATTGAACAACGGATCTTTCAGGGGTTGGTCAACACGGCCGCAGATTTCATTCCGCAGATCCAACAGAACGCGAAAGTGATCGCGCAGCTTGACTGCCTGCTTTCATTCGCGTGTGTCGCGCGCGCCAGCAAGTACGTGAAGCCAGAGATCAACGATACGCTGGTGATTGACATCAAGGCGGGGCGTCACCCCGTAATCGAAAAGCAGCTTCCGCCCGGGGAATCGTACATCCCCAATGATATCTTCCTCGACAGCGAAAAGCAGCAGGTCCTCGTCATCACGGGACCGAATATGGCGGGTAAGTCGGCGCTCTTGCGGCAAACTGCGCTGATTGTACTCCTCGCGCAGATCGGAAGTTTTGTTCCGGCGGAGGCAGCCTCAATCGGAATCGTTGATAAAGTCTTTACGCGGGTCGGTGCGTCCGACAACTTATCGCGCGGTGAGTCGACCTTCATGGTTGAAATGACCGAGACCGCAAGTATCCTCAACAACCTGAGTCATCGCAGCCTTATCCTGATGGACGAGATCGGACGGGGAACCAGCACGTACGACGGCGTATCGATTGCGTGGGCAATTGTGGAACATCTGCATAATCACAAGGACTATAAACCGAAGACGTTGTTCGCAACGCACTACCATGAATTAAACCAGCTCGAAGAGGATTTGCCGCGCGTGAAGAACTTCAACGTTTCGGTTAAAGAAGTTGGCGACAAGATCATATTCATGCGCAAGCTGAAGCCCGGTGGCAGCGAGCACAGTTTCGGTATTCACGTCGCGCAAATTGCCGGAATGCCAAACCGCGTGGTCTTCCGCGCAAATGAAATCCTTCACTTTCTGGAGAAAGACAAACACAAGAACGAAAATCGAAGGAAGATGCAGGACGTTCCCCGACCAACTCCCCAGATGAGCCTCTTTGAAGCCGATCCGCGCCACAAAGCAGTGGAGGAACTTCTCAACAAGGTCGATATCAATACCATCAGCCCGGTGGAGGCACTTCTCAAATTGAACGAAGTTCTGACGGTATTAAAAAAACAGTGATGTCTGGAAGACGTTGAACGTACAGTATCTACGTTCTCTTTGCTTTTCTGAACGGCTTCTTTTTGTTCCGGTTACGGAAACCGCTCTTGTTACGATCTCCCGGTTGGTAAGCTGGTCCTTCGCCCACGTTCGGAGGAAGCGGCATCTTCTCGATCGTTGTGCCGATCAGTCTTTCAATGGAGTGAAACTTGCGCTGATCTCTTTCATTGATCAGTGTAACCGCTGTCCCTGTAGTTTCAGCGCGCGCCGTCCGGCCAATTCTATGTACATAGTCTTCCGGATCCGGGGGAACGTCGAAGTTGATTACCAGGCTGATTCCCTCAACATCAATTCCGCGCGAGAGAACATCAGTTCCTATCAGGATACTGATCTGCTTATTCTTGAATCCGCGAAGGATCTCCTCGCGCTCCGGCTGTTCCAGGTCGGAATGAAAGGCACGTGCTGGAAGGCCACCACGGCGAAAGGCTCCGTCGAGTTTCTTCACAACCTCCTTGGTAGACGCAAAAATAATCATGCTGTTCCAGGGCGTCGTTTTCATGACGTGCTTGAGCACTTCGGCTTTTTGCGAGTCGTGCACCACGTATGCCTGCTGGACAATTCCCGCCGCGGGTTTTGCAATAGCGATACTGATCTCCTGAGGGTTTCGTAAGATCTTATTAGCAAGCGTTCTGATCTTCGGGGGCATGGTTGCGGAGAACAAAAGGGTTTGCCTTTCCTTGGGCAGGTAGTTGATGATCTTGATGATGTCATCATAAAAACCCATGTCCAGCATCCGGTCGGCTTCGTCGAGAATGAGATGCTGCAGGTGGTCGAACTTGATTGTGCCGGCCGCGAGCAATGCGATAAGACGACCCGGTGTCGCGATCACGATGTCTGCGCCCTGTTCGAGCGCCTTCTTTTGCACGTCCCATGTCGCACCATCGCCGCCACCGTAAATCGGAATTGAACTGATGCCAGAAAAATAAGCAAAGCCCTCGATCTGCTGATCGATTTGTTGTGCCAGTTCGCGGGTGGGTGCAATTATAAGTGTATTGAGATGGCGGTGCTCCGCATCGGGGATACGGTTAAGTACCGGGAGAACGTATGCGGCAGTTTTGCCAGTACCTGTCTGCGCGCAGGCGATCACGTCATGTCCTGCCTGAATAACCGGAATGGCCTGCTCCTGAATAGGGGTGGGTTTGTTATATCCCATCGCCGAAAGGCCGTCCATAAGGCCGCTATTGAATCCAAAATCCTGAAAAATCAATGGTCTAAAAAGTTAATGATATAAGCCTAAAAAGTTGATAAAGTGTCGGTTGACGCGAATTTACTCATTTTTCGCTCGCTTGCGAAATCCTGCTACGCGGCTCCACACACCTTCTACGAGTTAACAAAAAACCCCGGTGGAAATTCCGGGGTTTGAAAACTTTTTTATGCTGCTTTCTGCACAGACTCAATTTTTACTTCCTTTCGACGTGCAATCTGGATGATATTCAACTTATCCAGAATTCGGATGACCTGATAGGTCGGGTCAATCTCGTGCCAGCGGATACCGCCGAAGTTGGCCCGTGAACCGTGCTTATGATGGTTGTTGTGATAGCTCTCACCCATCATGAGGAAGTCAACCGGAAGAAAGTTTTTGGATGTATCGCCAACCTCGAAATTGCGATAGCCATATTTATGAGCAAACCAATTGATAATAGCTCCGTGAATCGGGCTCATCAAAAACTGGATCGGCAGCAGTGCCCAAAGATACCAGGCTCCAGCCGGAACAAAGATCGCGTAAACAGAAATATAGATCGCTCCCCAGAATATCCGTGACGGCCACGAGCGGGCGAACTTGTCGAATGTTTTCCAGTTCGGAACACCCTCAGT
>CBKWFZ010000066.1:0-9840 GCA_966673785.1 uncultured bacterium | reverse complement strand
CTTATCTCTCATGACGAAGTTGGCGATGATCCGTCTGTTCTGGGAACATCCATTCGGGATTTTCATCGGAAGATGATCAACAGGCAGCAGACCCTGCCGCTTTCGCTGAACGCGTCGGCAACGCATGATACAAAACGTGGAGAAGACGCGCGCGTGAGGCTTAATGTGCTCAGCGAAATTCCTGATGTGTGGATTTCTAAAGTTCGTGAATGGATGACGTTGAACCAGCTTGTACGGGAAGAGGTTGACGGGAAAAAGGCACCTTCGGTCAACGACGAATATTTTTTGTACCAGTCTGTACTGGGCGGATTTCCTGAAGATTACGTTGCGAGCGATGACTGGCTTAAACGTGTGAAGGAGTATCTGGTCAAGGCAATGCGGGAGGCCAAAGTACGAACGAACTGGGAGAGTCCAAATGAAGCGTACGAAAATGCGTGTATGGCGTTCACGGATAAAATACTGGCACCAGATTCGGCATTCCTCGCGAGCTTTGTTCCCTTCGCAAAGGAGATTGTCGCGACCGCTTCCGTTTATTCCGTTATTCAGACAGTGATAAAATTAACAGCGCCGGGAATTCCCGATATCTATCAGGGTTGCGAATTGTGGGATCTGAGCTATGTGGATCCTGACAACAGACGTCCCGTTGATTATGAAAAACGTACCAATTATCTGCGACAGCTGCGCGAAGCCTTTGCCGCCGGATTCGAAAAAGTCGTTCCGATATTAGAGCAGGAGAAGGAGTATGGGATTCAGAAACTGTTTGTTACCTGGCGGTTATTGAATTTCCGGCGTGAGCATCCGGCATTGTTCCATGAGGGAACGTATCTACCGCTCACTCAGTTGGGCGAAGGGAACCGCGCTATCGGTTACGCGCGCTATCACGAAGGACAATGGTGTCTGGTTATCGCACCATTTTTACTGACGCGAAAAAAATCATTTGATGATATTGATTTGAAACGGAATTTTATTTCTTTGCCGCCGAATTCTCCGCGATCATGGAGAAATGTTTTTACCGGCAAGGTGGCAGAGGCTTCAGACAATGGACTATCCGTTGGTCAACTGCTCAGTGATTTTCCCGTGGCGGTTATGTGTAGCGTGCCAGAATAACCTTGCAAAAATATCCGAACAATAACGCATGGAAATAACCGGTCCTATCCTTATCGTTGATGATGACGACGACGATCATTACATTTTAAAGCGCGTGTGTGAAAAGCTCGGTGTTACAACGCCGGTGTTATTCTTCACCGACGCGCGGAAGGTCCTGGACCACCTCCGGAGTACGGAAGAGGTTCCGTTTCTGATCCTGTCCGACGTCAACATGCCAGTCGTCAACGGGCTTGATCTCAAAAAAAGAATCGACGAAGATCCGGCGTTACGCAGTAAGGCGATACCGTTTATCTTTTTTTCGACTTCCGCAATGTCCACTATCGTGAGCGACGCCTTCGGCATGTCAGCTCAGGGCTTCTTCACAAAAGGTCAGAGCCTGGATGAACTGGAACACACGTTGCGGGTGATTTTCGAGTATTGGTCGCGTTGTGAACGGCCGCGGCGGTGAGTGGCTATTGTTCAGCGCTCCAGTATTGCGGCGATCCCCATTCCTCCGGCGGTACAAACGGTGACAAGCCCTGTGCCGCGACCCTTTTTCTTCAATAACTTGGCCATCGTGGCCACGACTCTCGCGCCGGTCGCGCCGAAAGGATGACCAAGCGCGAGACTTCCACCCATGACATTCATTCGTACGCGGTCCAGTACCCCGAGTGCGCGATCAAGCTCAAGGTGTTTGCGGCAGTAATCCTCGCTTTCCCATGCCTTCAACGTGCACAATACCTGGCCGGCAAACGCTTCATGGATTTCGTAATAATCGAAGTCATTCAGGTTCATGTTATTACGTTTCAGCAGGTTTGCAACGGCACGGGTAGGTGCCATAAGGAGTCCGGCGCCCCCGACGAAGTCAACCGCAGCCGCTTCGATGTCGCGGATGTAACACATAGGTTCGAGGCCTTGCGTCAAAGCGTACGTTTCGGATGTCAGTAACACGGCTGCCGCCCCGTCGGATAGTGCAGTGCTGTTCCCTGCCGTGAGCGAACCTTTTTCATTGCGTTCAAAAACCGGAGGAAGCTTTGCCAGTTTCTCAAGCGATGTGTCGCCGCGAACAATCGTGTCGCGCGAAACGCCTTTGAAGGAAACGATCAGGTCATCATAAAAGCCCTCCTGATAGGCCGCAAATGCACGACGATGACTTTCCAGTGCCAGTTCATCCTGCTCCTGGCGGGTGATTCCCCATTGCTGCACCATCCGCTCCGTGTGCTGGCCCATAGAAAGACCTGTTCGCGGCTCGGTGATGCCCGGGTAGGCGGGGATAAAATCTGCCGGACGCAGTGCGGAGAATCGTCGCAGACGCGCTGTGAACGATCTGGCCTGATTGATGTCAATGAGTTTCCACGCGAGGGCGCGTTTGATCATGATGGGGAGATCACTGTTCGTATCGCTTCCCGCGGCGATCCCGTGTTCAATTTGTCCTGCGGCGATCTTAAGAGCGATCAGGTTAACCGCTTCGAGACTGGTGCCGCACGCACGTTGTACGTTGAAACCGGGAGTGTCCGGATGAAGCGATGTTCCCAGCACAACTTCCCGGGCAAGGTTCCATTCGACGGAACTCTTCATCACCGCTCCAAGGGCAACATCACCGAGGCGTTTTCCGGAAAGGCCGTATCTGCCTGCAAGCCCTTCGATGCAGGCAATGAGCATTTCCTGATTGGTCGTGCGGCGGTACTCGCGGAACGACCGGACAAACGGTAAACGAAGACCGCCGGCAACGACGCAGCGGCGCGAGGGGGAAAGCGACATGAGCAGTTATGTTTAGAAGTAAGTTAGCGCCTTATTTCCGGACCGCCAATTCCTCCTCGTTCTGTGCTTCTTCGACCTCGTGACGATAAGTATTTTTCCTGATCTTCATGTTTAGTAATTCGATTCCCAGCGCGAAAGCCATTGAGAAGTAGACATAACCGCGTGGAATATGTCCATGGAAGCCTTCGACGACCAGAAGCATCCCGATCATGATCAGGAAAGAGATCGCCAGAACTTTCATCGCAGGGTGCTTTCGTATGAAGTCACTGATTGTTTTTACAAATGCGAGCATCACGCCGAGTGAAATGATAATCGCGATCGCAATGATCCAGACATTTTCGACAAGTCCTATTGCAGTAAGAATGCTGTCTATTGAGAAAACCAGGTCGATAATGATGATCTGAATGATCGCTCCACCGAGAGTAAGCACCTTCTGCGCCTTTTGACCATGTCCCTTACCTTCAAGCTTCGCGTGGATTTCACTGGTGCTCTTCCCGATAAGAAAGAGTCCGCCCGCAATCAGTATCAGATCGCGAATGCTCATACTGAAGTCGTTGATCGTGAACAAAGGTTTCGAAAGTCCGATGATCCAGCTAACCATCAGCAGCAGCAGGATACGCGCCACCAGCGCGAGGGCGATCCCGACGTTTCTCGCCTTGCTTTGCTGATTAGCCGGAACCCGGTCCGAAAGGATTGAAATGAAAACAACGTTGTCAATTCCCAGGACGATTTCCAGAAAAGTCAAAGTTACCAGGCTGACCAGTCCGTCCGTAGTAAGTAAATGCTCCATAGTATTGTTAAGCGTTTATGAGTAAACAAAAAACTAATGCCGCGAGCGGGCGGGCGATCGTTTCACAATGCAGACGCTCCGGAGTTTTTGAGGATTTGTTGTTCGACATGTCGTACAGGTTGAGGAAAAATGGAACAAAATATCCCAATAATATGGTGCGAAAGCCGACTTTTTCAAAGGTATCTAAGCGAAGAACTGTTTGGCACTGATATTTCTTCTGTACAAGTATGCGCAGACGCAAGCTTATATTCAAGGCAGTGACCTTCACCAGGCAATTGATGAACTGGTGGCTTGGATATGTTTTGTCGCAACCGGTTGATATCGATCTTTCAGTTTTGGGTTATTTCATGCGCAGTTACATCGGCTACGGCTTCGTCATGGAGCGGACAAAACGGTTGCGTTATGTCATCTCCGAGCGGTTTACCGGATCGGGTGAGGTCGAATTCGAGAAAGTCGCGGCCTGATCCATTAATTTCTTTTCTTACGCAACCTTAAACCTACCGTTGCGTACATGTTAACGTGAATAAGAAAACAACTTACGAATACGAGCCTTTCCTGCCTGAGAAGATATTCTTCTGCGATGGTCTTAACTGAGCCAATTTTTTTTCGCATTTATTCACCGTACCGTTTTAAATTTCAAGAGACATGAATTGGACCACATTATATATTACCGGCAAGTCGGATTTCAGAGAAGATGTATTGAGAAAACTCGAGAGCAGCAAACTACAATTTATGCCCGGCTATCTTGAGCGCACTGAAGCGGACAAATTCCACGATCTGTACTGGATCAGCGATGTGCACTCACTGCGTGATATCAAGGAGGCTATCGGCAGCAAAGTGATCTGGAAATACCGGCTTCGCTTCTTCCGTGAACTGGAAGATCTGCTTGCGGAATCAAAGCGGGTAGAGGAGGAGCAGGATCAGGATGATGAGATGTTTGAACTACCCGCCGACTTCAGAAGAAGCGCCTGATATCAAAGCGTCCACGGCTTGTCAAGTTTGTTTCTGATAAACCGGACGAATTCCTCAGGGCCGACGACCTTGATTTCATCGAGAAGGCCCATTACAAAACGACCAATTCCTTCGAAACTGGCCACTGGTGCGTGGAAAAGGTAATGGTCGTCTTTTTTTTCAACGAACGGAATCGACAGTGGATACTCTTCCCGGATGAGCAGGAAGGCGCGCATGCTGAGCCGCAGGGTCACCCAGTTTTCGGAATCTCCGCTGAAGTGGAAGATGTCCGTCGTCGTCTTTTTATGGAGGTCTTCGTGCTGAAAATCTTTACCGTACTCCACTACTTCTCCGATGCGGTCAAGTTTGAACTGCTTGCACTGACGATCATAGGTATCGAGAGCCATGACGGATAGATAGTTGTCGCCGAAATGAACGGGCTCGACGAGCCGGTCGCGGATCTCGTTGGAGTTGGCGGAGTGATAGTTCTTGAGGATGACCTGCTTCTTGTTGCGCATAGCCTCGGCGAGTTGGTCGACGAATTTTCCCTGGCGGGCACGGACGAAAAGCCGCGGCATGGAATCGATTTCAGAATTCAGCGCAAGCTTTTTGAGCAGCGTGTTCCGTAGCGGATTCTCTTCGGTGCCCGACTGAATCAGCTTCTTGATCAGCTTCGTTTCCTCAATACTGAACTGCGCCTGCGACGGGTCGTCTTCCGAAGTCGCGATGAAGTAACGGTTCTGGAAATCCTGTTCGATCAAAAAGCTCGCTTCTTCAAGCAGCGAGATGTACCGGTAAATTGTTCGCTCACTGGAGTCAAAACGCGCCGCCAGTTGCTTGATCGTGAAATGCCCCGATTTTAAAACCGCGATGATCTGAAACAGCTTGAGTAATCTCGCCTGCGGGATTATCGATTCTGACGTTTTCGCTTTCTTTCTCGTCGCCATACCTGTCGAAAGTAGTATTTTTTTTCCAACCGCGCTATTTGACACTAGGTGTCAGCGATGTCGCCGACATTCGTATCAAAGAACACGCGTATGGAAACCTTACACGATAAACGTCTCATGATCAGGTGTCCGCATTGTGGCGGAAATTTCTCACCGGAAGAAGCGATCGGTCATGATCTGCGTCAGCAGCTGCAGCGGGATTTCGAACGCAAGCTGGTCGAGCAGGCGCGCCTGATGGAAGAAAAGATCAGGAAGCAGGAGAGCGAAAAGTACGAGGCACGGCTGGAGGTGCTGCAACGCGAAAGCCGGTCCAAGACGCAGCGGTTGCGTACGCTCGAGGAAGAGACGCTGTCGCTGAGGCAGCGTGAGTCGGAGCTGCGTGACAGAGAGGAGCGTATAGAAGTGGAGATGAAGAGACGTCTCCTCGACCGGGAGCGTGTGATCCGCGAGCAGGCCGAAAAAACGGCTCTTGATAAGGCGCTCCTCGAAGTACGTGAACGGGAGCAGAAACTCGAGCGTGAGCAGGAACGGATTGAGCTGATGCTTAAAAAGCGGGTGCAGGAAGAGGCAGAAAAAACCCGCGCGGAGGAGCGTCTGCGACAGGCGGAACTCCAGAAGAAACTTGACGATCAGACGCGGCTCATCAATGAAATGAAACGAAAGGCAGACCAGGGCAGCATGCAGCTACAGGGTGAGGTGCAGGAACTGGCGCTTGAGGACTACCTTGCCTCCACGTTTCCGCGCGACGTCGTTGAGGAAATCGCCAAGGGAAAACGCGGCGGAGATTGCCTTCACGTTGTCAGGGATCCCTTTGGACAGGTCTGCGGAAAGATACTTTACGAAAGCAAACGCACCCGGCATTTCAGTAATGAGTGGGTTGGAAAGCTCAAGGAGGATATGCGCCTGCAACAGGCGGACCTTGGCGTGATTGTAACGGAGGCATTACCGGACGGGATGACCCGTTTTGGAGAGGTTGACGGCGTCTGGGTGTGCACCTTCCAGGAATTCAAGGCGCTGGCGCTCCTCTTCCGGTTCAATCTCGCCCGTATTGGTGAAGTACTCGCTTCCCAGGAGAATAAGGGAGAAAAGACGCAAATGCTCTACAGTTATGTCACGGGTTTGGAGTTCCGCCAAAAGCTCGAGGCGGCGTTCGAGGCCTACAACGAAATGCAGCAGGACCTCATCCGCGAGAAGGCGACGCTCGTGAGCCAGTGGGCGCGTCGTGAGAAACGACTGATCAAAGCCATGGAGAACCTTGTATCGCTCTATGGAGACGTTCGTGGAATTGCCGGAGGAGCCGTCCAGGAAATCCGGAGCCTTGAGCTTCACGATTCGCCTGCGATTGAAGACTAAAATACGTCTGATTTGCCATGACGCGGGAGCAGCCAGAGATGGTTGCTCCTTTGTTTTTCAGGCTGGTTTCATTTTTGTATCAGGATGTCGGGAACTATAGCTGGAGCTCCCGGAAGGAGGACAAACTTTCGTTAGGAAGAAAAAAACTGGAATTCTTGTCCGGAATATTTGGCAAAAAGAAAACTTTATCGTTTAATTTTGCATTTAGATGTAGCTAATAAACAAAACTATAACTGAATGACTTTCCTTTAGGTTTAACAATTTAAACAGCTAAGAAAGAAATTGAAAACATTGTTCACCATCATCAAAGCGGCTACGGCGGCTTTCTTACCGAAGAGAACAATCCAGTTCCTGACCAACGCCTGTATGGTGACCAGGCGCCCCCGACCTTTGCGCTTCGTGCGTATCTGATACCTACATCCCGCACATCTTACCATAGCATGGCCACAATGTCGATGACATTGTGAGTCTGTTTTTTGATTTCGTTTTCAATCGTTCACCTTTAATCGTCGAATTAAATTGCAACATCAAAATAATATCATTGTCAGGATCGCTACCGCGGACGACATCCACTACGCGCCTGTAATTACTCAGGAGATGGAGGAGTCCGCCAAAGCGCGGGGTACCGGTATCGCCAAACGTTCCCCTGAATACCTGGTTAAAAAAATGCAGGAGGGCAAAGCGGTCATTGCGGTGACACCGGATGGCACGTGGGTCGGCTTCTGCTACATCGAGGCCTGGCAACATGACAAGTATGTCGCCAACTCCGGCCTCATCGTTTCCCCGCCGTTCCGCAAAACGGGAGTAGCCACGGAGATCAAGAAGAAAATCTTCAACCTTTCCCGAAAGCGCTATCCCGAAGCAAAGATATTCGGTCTGACCACTGGCCTTGCCGTCATGAAGATCAATTCAGAGCTTGGCTATGAACCCGTGACGTACTCGGAACTCACGACGGATGAAGAGTTCTGGAAAGGATGCCAGAGCTGTATCAACTACGATATCCTCGTGGCAAAGGGAAGGAAGAACTGCATGTGCACAGCCATGCTGTTCGACCCTGTGGAAGCCGAAGCAAAACTGAAAGAGGCTGAGGAACGCGAGAAATCGAAGGCTACTCTGGTTACTCCCGAGGGCGAGCTGGTTACGCATCACCGTCACAGGCAGTTCAAGGGCAACTTTAAACTTTTTGAACGATGGGTACGGTTCAAACAGTTCGTGTTGCTCAAGGGCTTTCGGAAAAGAGACGATGGAAGCAACGGAAACGCTTCACAGAAAAAGTCGATCTTTAGTTTCTTTTTCTGGTAACCGGACTAAACATGCATACCTTAATCTTAAAATAAATCAACCTGAAAAGCCGGGCGGACATGATGATGCCTCCCGTCTTTCGATCCTACACAATGAAGAAAAAAGTCGTATTAGCCTTTAGTGGGGGGTTGGACACCTCTTACTGCGTTAAGTACCTGAGCGAGGAAAAAAGTTTTGAAGTTCACACCATTACGGTCAACACCGGTGGTTTCGACGAGAAAGAGATTCGCGAAATTGAAAAACGCGCTTCTGACCTCGGTGTTGCGTCACACAAAACCGTGGATGAAACCCGCAATTACTATGACAAGGTCATTCGCTTCCTCATCTATGGTAACGTCCTGAAGAATAATACGTATCCTCTCAGCGTCTCCGCTGAAAGAATGTCACAAGCGCTGGCCACGGCTAATTACGCGCGCGAGATCCAGGCTGACGCCGTCGCTCATGGTAGTACCGGTGCCGGCAACGATCAGGTGAGGTTCGATATGATCCTGAATATCCTCGTTCCCGGAATCGAGATCATCACCCCGATCCGTGAAATGAAACTTTCCAGGGAAGAGGAAATTGACTATCTGCGCAAGAAAGGCGTTGAGGTGAATTTTTCGAAGGCGATGTATTCCATCAATAAAGGCATCTGGGGAACGTCAGTCGGCGGAAAGGAGACGCTCAAGTCTCTGGGGATGCTGCCCGAGGACGCGTGGCCGACTCAGGTGACGAAAACGGGTAATGAAACCGTTGCGCTTGTGTTCGAAAAAGGCGAGCTCGTCTCCGTGAACGGAGAAAAATTCGACCATCCCACTGCGGCGATCCAACGGCTACAGGCAATTGCCGGGCCATACGGCATCGGAAGAGACGTTCATGTGGGTGACACTATTATTGGAATCAAAGGTCGCGTGGGTTTTGAAGCCGCCGCACCGATGCTTATCATAAAGGGCCATCATGCCCTCGAAAAACATGTTCTCACCAAATGGCAGCTTTCGTGGAAAGATCAGCTCGCCCAGTTCTACGGCAACTGGCTTCATGAGGGCCAATACCTCGATCCTGTCATGCGCGACATCGAGGCATTCCTTTCAAGCACGCAGGCTCACGTCAGCGGCGAGGTTCAGATCGAACTGTTCCCGTACCGGTATCAGGTGCTGGGCATCCAGTCGCGCTACGATCTGATGTCTTCACGCTTCGGTAAGTACGGTGAAATGAATCTTGGATGGTCGGGCGAAGATGTAAAGGGATTCTCAAAGATCTTTGGCAATCAGACCATGATCTATAATCAGGTCGCCGCTGAGGCGGACAAAGCCTGATCGTCGGTTTATCAATTTCATTGAAGTGAGGAAACTCACTTTGCAACTCAATACTTCAAATGGAAAAGAATATAAAAGCCGGTGTAATCGGAGGAGCAGGGTATACCGGAGGTGAAACTATCCGGTTGTTGCTCAACCATCCGCATGTTACACTTGACTTCGTTCATAGCAGAAGCAACGCAGGTAATCCCTTGCATTCGGTGCACAGCGATCTGCTCGGGGAGACCGATATCCGGTTTGCAGCCGAATGGAACGATGCCGTCGATGTTGTTTTTCTCTGTCTGGGCCATGGAGAAAGTAAAAAGTTTCTTCACGAGAATCCGTTTCCTGCATCGGTCCGGATCATCGACCTCAG
>CBKWFZ010000065.1:0-9844 GCA_966673785.1 uncultured bacterium | reverse complement strand
TAAATATTACCGGAAATTCAACTCTGCATTGTTTGAAAATCTCGAATGACAAACCATCCTCAAGCTGAATATCAAAAAATGCCACATCAGGTCTTTTATTCTCCCGTACCCACTCAACAGCATCAACGATACTATGCAGTACAGCGTTAATCTTTATGGACGGCTCAACATTCTTCAAAACAGAGGTCAGATGATTGGCAGCACCAACCTCGTCTTCGACAATAATGATATTCAGTTCGCTCATAGCAGTGGCAAAACTACTTCAAAAAAGTTATCACCTTTCGTTACTCTGATTTTCTTGTTTCCTGTCAACCAATATCGTTGTGACAGATTATCAAGTCCTATCCCAAATCCTTCGGAACTTCTCCTTTCGTTAAGGTTATTACGTACTACAATACAATCATCCGTGGATCTTATTTGAATCCGTAACGGATTTTTGACCGATACGATGTTATGCTTGATTGCGTTCTCTATCACAACCTGCAATGCGAACTGAGGAATTCTCATTTCTAATTGACTGCGGCCAATATCAATCTCAACATGAAGGCCTGCTTCAAACCGCTTTTTCATCATGAACAAATAAGAACGCAAAAACGAAAGCTCGTCGCCAACCAAAACGACTTTCTGCGACCGGTTTTCAAGCATATACCGAAACACGTCGGCCATATGATCGATAAAGGAAACGGTCTCGGCATTGTTCCCACGAGCGAGACTGCTCAACGTAGTAAGTGTATTAAAAAGAAAATGCGGGTCAATCTGGCTCCTCAGCGCGGCGAGTTCGGTTTCGGCATTTTGGTTCTGAAGCAACAGCACCTCGATACGTTCCTGCCGCAGCTTTTCAACCAAATCGACGGCATACGTAACGAGAAATACGACGACGGCGATGATGAGATTGCGAAAGAAGTAAATCAAAAAGTAAGCCTTCAGCGCCTTGATCTCAAAGATCAGAATAGCAAGACCTTCAATGAAGATGGTTAAAATACATATCACAAGCAGAATTAGAATTATATTGAGCAGCGATCGGTATTTTATTGATCTCGTCAGCAGGATCTTCCGCCAAAAAAAGTTATAACTAAACAATACAACCGAGGAGGTGAATACGGTTAAGAAGATAAAAACAACCCGACCCGATACCGGTGGATTGGCTAATCCGATATTTGTCAGCCGAACATGCTCGACAAGGGTAAGCCAGGGTAGCGAAAAAATTAATCCCAGCAAAAACGACAGCGAAAGACTGATCTTATGTTTGTGTCCCATGTTTTAATTGACATCCCACTGCCTTGTTTAGCGTATTAATCATACACCGGTTATCGGACAGTAAACCCGATTCAGTCGGTCATATGCTTTCCCAGACTCGTATTACACTGGATAGCCTGTTGGTTCCATGCGGTATTCTCGCTGCACATAACGAACAACCGCCATGATATGATTCAATCACTCAGTGGCTCCCATCAACTGAATACAAATTAAATATCGGTATGATCAACTAAGCACAAAAAACGGCATGATCCGTCTGGAAAAGCAGTCCAGGTGACTTAAACGAGACCCGAATTTCCGCTGTTTCAAAACGACCGCCTCGCCTATTATCCCGAAACTTCAGATGGACATGTCACGTAGTTTGTAAAGAAACACGAAAACCGGCAAACGAATGCAGGAATTAAGGGACCATATCGAGCAGATCGTTTTGATCACGGATGATGAGTTTGAGTTGGTTTTGTCATACTTCAATGAAAAGACCTACCGAAAAAATCAGATAGTCATCCACGATGGTGATTTAGTAAATAAGGATTTCTTTGTCGTGAAAGGCCTTATGAAATCATCGCACACAAGTCCGGATGGAAAGGAACACATCATCCAGTTTGCTTTGGAGAACTCCTGGATAACTGACCGACAGGCTTTTCATTGCCAGACACAAGCGACTTTGAACGTTGAATGTCTGGAAGATACAAAGGTTCTAGCCATTACGTTGGATGCCCGAAATGAACTGTGCCGCAAACTTCCAAAAATGGGATATTTCTTTAGCAAAAAAACTACGGCAGGTTACATCGATCTCCAAAACAGAATTCTTTGCCTGCTAAGTACGACTGCATCCAAGCGATACCTGAATCTCGTAGCTCAATATCCGAGTCTGACGCAGCGAGTGCCCAAAAGTATGATTGCCGCCTACCTCGGGGTTACGCGGGAAACATTAAGCCGGTTGGTCCCTGCCGCCGTGTGACATTCCTCACACGATAATTGTGATAATTGTCCTTCTGAAAAGGCGCACCTCATTCCAATTTTACAACTGTTTCGATGACTCGGCCTCGGTGTGACAACAATGCCCCAGTTGTCGTTATTTTGGTCGCCTTCATCTAACACGATTGCATCAACAATATCCCTGACGTTCTGTTGGTGCATTCACAGAAACAAACACGTTTAGATTATGGAATATAGAACACTAGGAAACTCGGGATTGAAGATTCCCGTCCTGAGTTTCGGCACGGCTACATTTGGAGGAACCACCGAGTTTTTCGATCGATGGGGACGCACAGACGTTAAAGAAGCCTCCCGGTTGATCGACATTTGTCTTGAACGAGGCGTGAATTTTTTTGATACCGCCAACGTGTACTCTCAAGGCGCATCCGAGGAGGTGTTGGGAGCCGCTGTGAAAGGCAGGCGCGCTCAAACAATCATCTCCACCAAAGGGAGTTTCCAGATGGGAGATGGAGTTAATGAAAAGGGCTCATCGAGAAGTCACCTGATCAATGCCTTACACGATAGCCTAAAACGCTTAAATACCGATTACGTCGACGTATACTTCATGCACGGATTTGATGTGAATACCCCAATTGAAGAAACGTTACGCACCCTGGACAACTTTGTAAAAAGCGGCAAGGTAAGTTACATCGGTTGTTCAAATTTCGCCGCGTGGCAACTCATGAAATCGCTGTCGATCTCCGAAAAGCTCAATCTCGAATCGTATGTTATCTATCAGGGCTACTATTCGCTAATAGGTCGTGATTACGAACAGGAATTAATGCCTCTTATCAAAGACCAAAACATGGGATTGATGGTTTGGAGTCCGCTCGGATGGGCCAGGCTAACGGGCAAAATCAGAAGGAACCAGCCAACTGCCAAAGGCCGGATTCAGGCAGGCGGCGACGTAAAATCTCCGCCGGTGGACGAAGAATTTCTTCTCCGTGTGGTTGATTGTCTGGAGGCAATAGCAGAAAAGACTGGTAAGACCATTCCTCAGATAGCCATCAATTGGCTTCTTCAACAACAAACGGTTTCCAATATTGTGATTGGCGCTAGAAATGAACACCAACTCATCAGCAACCTCGATGCCATAGGTTGGTCTCTGTCGCCAGAAGATTACGCGGAATTGAATGCAGTTTCTGATCAGGTACCGCTTTATCCACACTGGGTTGGTCAGCGATAGGCGGCGCCTCGCCACATAAACTACCCTTAATACTTTGCGGCGGGATTGCCAGATAAGAATGGCGATCCTCGCCCTCCCCTCTTTCTAACATCTGAATCTGGCGGTCGAAATACTCCTTCTTTCTTAAGTCACACTTCCATGTCCGGTGATAATTGACGCCCCGGGGCACCTTCGGCGCAACACTTTGGATATCCCGCACAAAAGTATCACCCATGTGATCTGAAGTCTATAAAAATATCAAGACACGCTTACCTGAAGTCTGACAACTATGATTTCGGCATTTAGAGATTCCAATAGATATCTTTTTCTAAAAAGGCGGATTGTAACAAACCGACAAAGGTACCCTGTAGTGACAACGAGGGCAGACGCGTCACAAGTTCAGAGATAACGTATTTCGAATGGTCTTCTGCGTCGACATCACCGGATCACCTGGACAGAAGTTCAGTGAACAAATGCGATACCTCACACTCTACTTTTGCAGTTTCGTTATGATTTGAACACCCTGCCACTATGATATGACGTTCATTTGTGGAGAATAAATCAAGAAATCATGATGAAAAACAAGATCAATCAAATTCTGACTATCGCCACTGTAATCCTTCTTTCTCAAACTGCCCTGGCGCAGTCAAGAATGGATAAGCTTATGACCAACACTACCCCTGAAGAAAGAGCAGAACTGCAGACGAAAAACATGCAAGAAAGCCTTTCACTTTCTGATCAGCAGTATCAGCTAGTCCATGATCTGAACTTAAAATATGCCCGTCGCATGCAAAGCATTTACAACAACGACGGCGGGAAACTGCAAAAACTAAAAAGCATGAAAGCCACCAGTGAAGAGAAAGACCGTGAGCTGAAGGGAATCCTTGACTCGCGGCAGTATAAACTCTATAAAGATCAAAAGGAAGAAATGAAAGAAAATGCCAGAAAACAGCGTCGATAGAAAACCGATAATAACCAATAACTATTTCTGTGAATCAAAATCCAATTAAAGATATGCTGATGCCAAGATTTATTGTTTGTATGATCGTCCTGACTCTCTTGTTTGTCAATTGCAGTAGCAGCGACGAACAAGAGCCGCGCCATTATCAGGCGACCCTAACGGTTGATGGATTAGAAAGGTCTTACCTGGTAAACGTTCCAAATGACATCGGTGGGGATCCGGTTCCGCTTGTACTTGTATTGCATGGCACCGGCGGCCATGCGAGCCAATCAGAACGTGACTACAGGTGGAGTGAAAAATCAAATAAAGAAAAGTTTATCGCAGTCTACCCCGAGGGTGTGCGTAATGATGGCAGGCTCAAGTTGAGGAGCTGGAATGCCGGACGCTGCTGCCATTATGCTATGGAACAAAACGTAAACGATGTACAATTTATCGCCAGATTGATTGAAACGATCGAATCCAAATATTCAATTGACAAAGACCGCGTGTTCATAACCGGCATTTCAAACGGTGGAATGCTCGCATACAGGCTCGGCTGCGAACTTTCCGATAAAGTCGCGGCAATTGCATCGGTAAGCGGAAATTTCATAGCTAGTGAACCGTGTGAACCAGGTCGCCCAATTCCCGTGCTCCATATCCACTCCACGTTAGACACAAAAGTACCTTACCTCGGTGGGCAAGGCATCGGCGGGTACTACTTCCCGCCCGCTGATTCAGGTCTCCAGGTTCTCGCTGGTCGTAATGGTTGCCTCAATCCTCCGACCATAGAACAACGGACAGGCTATGTCTTCTCAAAATGGACGGAATGTGACGGGAATTCCTCCATGGAACTTTATCTGCTCTCTGACGGAGGACATTCATGGCCTGGAGGGCTCAAACCAACACCACGTAGTGATGAACCATCAAACGTGATCAACGCTACCGAAGTAATCTGGGAATTCTTTAAACAACATCCGCGCTCCTTATAGCGCGAATGCAAAGAAATGTTAACCACCTGGCGGAAACGCCGGTGGTTTGCTTTACGGAAATTAGTAAATGACACAAGCCAGTTAAAGAGTCCGCTGAAATGAAATTCATCAATATCGTCCCATTTCAAATTCTTACTATTGCAGCGTTTTTATGCATGTCATGTGCTGACGGTCCTCCACCGTTGTCACCACCTGAATCTGGAAACATTTATGGCAGCGGATGGTCTGCAACCCATGCTGATGCGAGAAACACCGACTTTTCTCAACAAGAAATTTCGCGGCAAGTTAAGCTGTCCTGGTACCGTAAGTTCAGCGGAACAATCAACCTCGGAGGCTCATTCGGAGAAGATGGAACCATTTACATTACAACCAGTGGACAAGGATGCCACCTGTATGCCCTCGATAAAGCCACGGGACAAACCAAATGGTGCAATGATGAACTGAACGAATTTGCGGTTTCGTCCGGCGTACTGATAGATCGGGAACAACGGTTGTTCATTGCCGATAACCGGCGAATGTATGCCTTCAACCAGCATGGCCGCAAGCTTTGGGTAATGGATATTGATGGTTTTCCGTTTTCAGCACAATTTACCCAAACCGGTCGTTTAATATTCATCACTCACGTTGGAACCATTTACGTCCTCGACCGGAAAACAGGCCGTCCCATAATTGCACCTAAAAATCTCGCCAACACTGAGCAGCCACCTGACTTTGACCCCCGGGCTTGCATGCGGGGAACAAAGGACTGCCCATGCGCCAATACGCCAGCCTTCGATACACTGACCGGGACAATGTATTTCACATTCTGGTATCCCAATATGCAGGCTGCCGCCTTAGTGGCCATGCAGTATACTGAAGCCCCTCACCCCGCTCTGGAAATCCTATGGCAAAATGATGACCTGCCAGGCGGTAGCGCCTCCAGCCCCGACATTTCGGCCGATGGAAAAACGGTGTACGTAAACGACAATGTGAGTTCAATACATGCAATCGATGCAGCGACTGGAATCCGGCGATGGTCATTTGATATCGGATATGCACCCGGCGGAAGCCAGTCAACATCCCCCAGCGGGCACATTATACCTGGAGGAGGAGATAAAGCGACCCTGATGTGTATTCGTGATGATGGAACCAATGCCACCCTGGTTTGGAAATCCGACTCGCTCCAGAACCGCGGTATAGTTACCCAGACTACCGGCGACCTTGCCATTGCCACACTTAAGATAGGCCGGCTTCGCTATGAACTCTCAATTGTTGACATTCGCGATGGAAGAATTTATGATCGCGATAAGCTTCCTGGACAACCGCTATTCTCGGTAGGAACAACGGTGGGGGCCGAAGGAACGATTCTGGTACCAACCTTCAATGGGTATTTATATGCCTTCGATAAAGAACAGTGACCTTCGCTATGCAATTCAGAATCCGCGCTGGAACGAGGGCCTGCTGACTACAGACGCTTCGCTGGCAAGGGCTGCCCCGAATAAAGAGTTTCCAGAAATCACAGCACTCCCGATTGTCGGGATAGTACAATTCAATCAACGCCTAAATCATCTACTTCACATCAGACGGGCGATCAGACAGCATCATGGTTACAAAGCCAAAAATAAACTCTAAATTCCCGGTCATTCGCGGAAATGATATGTCTACAACTTCTTCTCAACTGCATTATTTGATAATCGATGGAATCATTCGGAATGGATTTGCACCAGACAATGACGAGCTGGCAGTAGCATTAGGCACAACCCGGGACAAAGTTGTTGAGGAACTATACCGACTCCAGGAGTACCATGGAGTCGTCCTTCATCCGAACGAGGCAAAGGTCTGGGTGATTCATCCATTTTCATTAGCCCCGACAAACTTTTACGTTGAATCTGAAAAAGGGCAATGGTGGGGAAATTGTGCCTGGTGTTCGCTTGGAATTGCAGCGCTTTTAAAAGACGATGTTACAATCACCACAACGATCGGAGCGGAGACCAAACAAATTGAAGTCCACATCCTGAACGGAGAAATTCAGGAAAAACACCTATACATCCATTTCCCCATACCAATGCAAAAGGCGTGGGATAACGTCATTTACACGTGCAGCAATATGCTGATTTTCGAAAGCGAAAACCAAATTGACCAATGGACAAAAACGCACAACATCCCAAAGGGCGACGTTCAACCCATTGACAAAATCTGGAAGTTTGCAAGAAGGTGGTACGAAAACCATCTGAGTCCACAGTGGACAAAATGGACAGTTGAAGACGCGAAGAAAATATTTAATGAATTTGGACTGAATGGCACAATCTGGGACTTGAGGAAATCAAATGATCGTTTTTAAAAGTTTAAAAGCAGAAGCTCGTAGCCGTACCGACTCATCCGATTAAGCGTAGTTGTCCGAGTTCTATCAGATCTTCCTTTCGATAAACCTGTTTTTATTGAGAATGGATCAAAGCAAATGGGTTTAGTGGAATGTTGCCGCAAGGGCTGACGCATTTTTTTCGGCAATTACATGCACTGTATAGATGACCAGAACACAACTCCGGGGCATAATTACTTACCCGATACTTAAGCGACACTTACAAACCTCTCTAATGTTAGCCAGTGTAACCGCGAGGGTTTGATCCTCGTTTGCCTTCGGCGAAATTGAATCAGAAATATTACGGCGTCAGCTCCCCTGCCAGCGATTTGCCAATCAGCGAACGGGTCGTCTCGGGACCGTACTGCCCCAGCAACAACATCAGCTTGGTGACCGCAGCTTCGGTCGTCATGTCAACGCCGCTGAGAACGCCGATATCCTGGAACGCGCGGCTTGTTTCATATCGTCCCTGTATCACACGCCCACCTGAACACTGCGAGATGTTTAGAATCAATACGCCGCGGTCAATCCCCCCTTTCAGTTCATCAATGAGCCAGTTCAAAGTCGGAGCGTTTCCTGAGCCGTAGGTCTCCATGACGAGGGCCTTCAACCCTTCGGTCTGCAGCACGGCCCGGACTGTATTTTGTGAAATTCCGGGGAACAACTTGAGTATGGCGATGTTGGTATCGAGCTTCGGGCGAAATGAAACGGCGCCCGGACTCACAGGTCGCTGAATGAAAGCGAAATTGTAATCGATCTTCACTCCTGCTTTGGCCAGCGGGGGGTAATTCCCCGAATCGAATGCATCGAACTGCATGCTTTCGGTTTTCTTCGAACGGTTGCCACGCAGGAGCTGATAGTCGAAGTAAATGCAAACTTCAGGTACGATTGCCTGGCCATCTTTCTGCGCCGCCGCGATGTCCAGTGCTGTAACAAGATTTTCCCGCGCATCCGAGCGCGGTTCGCTGATCGGTAGTTGCGCACCCGTGAAGATCACCGGCTTCGACAAATCCTGCAGCATGAAGCTTAAAGCGGATGCGGTAAACGCCATCGTGTCCGTTCCATGAAGCACGACGAATCCATCATACTCGGCGAAATTGTCGGAAATGATCTGACCAATCACGATCCAGTGGTCAGGATGAATATTGGAAGAATCGATGGGCGGATCAAACGAAATCACCGTGATCTCCAGCAACAGGTTCCGGAGAATCGGGAGTTGCTGAAGAATGGAGCTGAAATCAAAAGGAATAAGGACACCTTCTGGATTATAGGTCATACCAAAGGTTCCTCCCGTATAGATGATGAGGACACGCGCGCGAGGCTTGCCGGGAAGCGCCGTGTCAATACTAACCTTTCTGAGCTGCATAGTTGTAGTTGACCCTAAAGTCCAGATTTTTTTTCAAATCGCCATAAGGGTCCCGGAATACATTCATTTCATAAAGCGAAGAGCGTCTTTGCGTTGACCGACGTCTGACGACGGATCGCCTCCGCATCCACAGCCATCAGGTCAGCGACCCGCTGCGCGATCAGTGGAACGTACGATGGTTCATTCCGCTTACCGCGAAATGGTACCGGCGCGAGATACGGGCTGTCGGTCTCGAGAACAACTCGTTGCAGCGGAACATGAGGTAACACCGCATCAAGTCCTCCCTTTTTGAAAGTAGCCACACCTCCTATGCCCAGATAAAAATCAAGCCCGATGATTCGTTTCGCCTGAACGACATCGCCCGTAAAGCAGTGGAATATTCCACGAAGTTTACCATCCTGCAATTCTTCCACCATGTCAATCGTTTCGTTTATACTCTCGCGGCAATGAATCACGACGGGCAACCCATACTGTTTCGCCCATTCGACCTGAATGCGGAAAGCCTCCTGCTGCTGCTCCCAGAAGGTCTTATCCCAGTAAAGGTCCGTACCTATCTCCCCGACCGCCGCAAAGCTTCGTTTCGACAACCACGTCTCCACTATACGCAACTCCGCTTCAAAGCCGGCTTTGACATAACAGGGATGCAAACCCATCATCGGGAAACAGATGCCTTTAAACCTTTCTTCCAGCGCAAGCATGCTGTCAATCGAGGTATGATCGATGTTGGGCATATAAATGCGTTCCACCCCGCTCTGGTTCGCGCGGGTCATCATCGCGTCCAGGTCATCACGGAACTCATCGAGATAAATAT
>CBKWFZ010000064.1:0-9865 GCA_966673785.1 uncultured bacterium | reverse complement strand
AACAGGTTGCGATACTTTTTTATCAGGTATCCTCACTTGATGCACAGCGTAATGTGCTGGAGTCGACGCTTGAGGAAACGCGCAAGAATCTCAGAATTACCAACGAGCGCTATGAAGCGGGAATTGCCCGAAAGCTCGACGTTGACCGCATAAAGGTAAGCGTAACCAATCTGGAGACGCAGTTGCGAACCGTGGATGATACGTATTCCAATCTCAGCAATCAGTTGAAACTCGTCGCCGGCCTCAAAGTAGATGCTTCGATCGAACTGAAGGAGCCTTTTGCCGGGGATGTGGCGGAATACGAAATCGACCCCTCGCTCACAGCCGGGGATTGGAACTGGGAAAACAAGATCGAGTTCAAACAGCTCAATACGCAGCTCGCGCTTTACGACCTGGAAAGGAAAAATTTTTCGGCTGGCTATTTCCCGACACTTTCGGCTTTCGCCAACTACACCTATACCGGACAAAGCAATGATTTTGTTCTTTCCGGAAAAGCGAATCCGTTGTGGTTCGATGTGGCTTCGGTAGGAATGAGACTCAGTCTTCCGGTCTTTGACGGGTTGAGCCGGTCCGCGAGGATTCAGCAATCGCGTATACGCCGGATGAAGACGGAAGAGGATATGAAACTGACTCGCCAGCAGTCTGACATGGAGTACCAGAATGCCAGAAAGACATATGAGACCAGTTTCGCATCCTACGAAGCTCAGAAAGAAAACGTATCTCTTGCAAACAGTGTCTACGATGTAACCTTGCAGAACTATAATGAAGGTGTAAGTCCGCTGACGGACCTGCTTCAGGCTGAGTCTTCAAAGATCGAGGCGCAAAGTCAGCTTATTGAGGCGTTGCTCAAGGTAAAACAGTCGGAGGTCGCGCTGTTGAAGGCGCGGGGAGACATAAAGAAACTTTTGAATTAGAAATTATACACAGGAACACGATGAAACGCACACTTATAACAATTTTCATCATTGGAGCCGCGATAGCCGCCGCCGCATTTATTCTGAAAAGCAACAAGGAGGAGATGCAGGCGCAGACCGAGCTGGCAAAAAAGGTAAACACAACGATCCCGGTACAGGTTGCTTCTGTCAGGGAAGCCAGCATAGGCGGGACGTTTACAGCAACGGGCTCATTCGCTCCGGCCCGGCAGATCGTGGTGGTCACAGAGCTTGCCGGAAAAGTAGTCGATCTGTCGGCGAGAGAAGGTCAGTTCGTAAGCAAGGGCCAGCTACTCGGGCGGATCGAGTTCGCTACCGCCGAAGCGGATCTTCGTTCTGCCGAGGCAAATCTCAAGAAGTTGACTACGGATAAGCAGCGGTATGAACGACTTGTCAATACCGGCGGCGTAACGCAGGCACAACTCGATGAAATAAACCTGCAGCACGTGAATGCAGAGGCAAGACTGGTGGCTGCGCGTAAGAAATTCGCAGACTCATTTATCAGGGCCCCATTCGGTGGATACGGAAACAAGAAATTTGTCGAAGAGGGCGCGTATCTGACTGCTGGTAAGGAGCTTTTTGAAATTGTTGAAACGGAACGTCTTGAAATGGTGGTCAATGTCTCCGAATCGCAGGTTCTCAGTGTCAGCAATGCTTCGAAGATTAAGGTGCATGCCGACGTGTATCCCGGTGTCGCGTACGATGCGAAGCTGAACTTCATCGGCGCAAAGGCGGATGCAAATCTCAATTTCCCGGTTGAACTTGAAATCGAGAATATCAAGGATAAACCGTTGCGGGCCGGGATGTATGGCCGCGCGACCTTTGAGTTGACGCAAAGTGATTCATCGCTCGTAATTCCCCGCAATGCGCTTCTGGGTAGCGTTGACAATGCGCGTGTCTATGTCGTTGAAAACGGTGTTGCGCAACTCAGAGAAATTGTTGCCGGCAGAACCTTTAGCGACGCGGTTGAGGTCGTAAAGGGCCTTCAGAAGGGTGATGAGGTGGTAATCAACGGTCAGATCAATTTGACTGACAGCGCCCGGGTTACGGTATTGAAACAGTAAGAGGAGAACGATACGATGAAGATTACAGAACTTTCCATAAAGCGCCCGTCGATTATCCTGGTGCTTTTTATAATGCTGACTTTCCTCGGACTAAGCAGCTACAGTAAATTAAGTTACGAGCTGCTTCCGAAGTTCAGCGCACCCGTCGTAACGGTTACGGCGATGTATCCGGGGGCTTCCCCGAATGAAGTCGAGAATACCGTAACCAAAAAGCTTGAGGACGCGGTTTCATCGATGGAGAATGTCGACAAGATCACTTCGTCGTCCTATGAAGGACTGGCTGTGATAGTCGTGCAACTGCGTAATGAGGCGGACGTGGACCTCGCGTTGCAGGAGGCGCAGCGGAAGGTCAATGCGACGATTGCGAACCTGCCGGAAGATGTGAAGAGTCCTTCACTTGGTAAATTCTCATTTGACGATATGCCCATCATGAGGTTGGGTGTTGCCGGGGATATGAGTCCGACGGCCCTTTTCGACCTTGTGCAGCAACGGATACAACCCAATCTTTCGAAGATTCCGGGTGTTGCTCAAATAAACCTGATCGGTGGTGAGCAGCGTGAGATACGGGTGAACGTGAACAATGAAAAACTGCAGGCATACCGGCTGTCACTGCCGCAACTGGTGCAGCTGATTGAGAATTCCAATCTCGATTTCCCTACAGGCAAGATCAAGACACAGGATGAGCAGGTGCTCATAAGACTGGCCGGCAAGTATGCCAGTCTGGATGATCTTCGTAACCTCGTTGTCGCTTCCAACGCAAACGGCGGACCCGTCCGACTTTCAGATGTTGCCGAAGTGCAAGATACGAAAAAGGAAATTGAGCTTGTGAACCGGATCAATCTCGAAAACTCAATCGGTATATCTATTCAGAAGCAATCCGATGCGAATGCGGTTTCGGTAAGTGAGCTCGTGAGAAAGGAGCTATCCCGGCTTGAGGAAGTTTATGAAAAGGACAACCTTTCTTTCACGCTTGCTCAGGATTCTTCCGAGTACACACTTGAGGCCGCCGATGCGGTGATCCATGACCTGGTACTGGCTGTTATCCTTGTAGCGGCGATCATGTTGCTGTTCCTGCATTCAATCCGAAATTCGATCATCGTCATGGTCGCGATTCCATTGTCGCTTATCGCAACGTTTATCGGAATGTCTTTGTTTGGCTTCACGCTGAACCTGATGTCGTTACTTGGATTGTCGCTTGTCGTAGGTATCCTCGTCGACGACGCTATCGTCGTTATCGAAAATATCTACAGGCACATGGAGATGGGCAAAAGCAAGGTACAGGCAGCTTACGACGGCGTCAAGGAAATCGGCTTTACAGTCGTCTCGATCACGCTCGTGATCGTGGTGGTGTTTCTACCTATTGCCCTTACCACCGGACTCATTTCCAATATCATGAAACAATTCTCCATTGTAATCGTTATGGCAACGCTGCTCTCATTGCTGGTGTCGTTTACGATGGTGCCCTTTCTTTATTCGCGCTTCGGTAAGCTCGAGCACATCACGAAAGAAACATTTTTTGGCAGAATAATACTTGGCTTCGAGCGTGTGCTTGACCGTTTTACGGCGTGGATACAGAATTTGCTAAGACTTGCGTTGCGGCATCGCGCGGTAACGATCATTGGTGCCGCCCTGTTGTTCTTTGGTTCGTTGGCGCTTGTCGGCGCGGGATTCATTGGTTCCGAGTTTATCGCCCAGGGGGATCGCAGTGAGTTTATCCTCGTACTTGAATATCCTAAGAAGACCACCGTGGATCAGAACAACGTGGTGACTCGTCAGATTGAAGAGTTCGTTTTAAAAAAGCCGGAAGTTGTTTCGTTGTTCACCTCAGTAGGGCAGAGTAGCGAGAGCGGTATGGGGAGTTCTCAGGCGACAGCGTATAAATCGGAAATTAACGTCAAGCTTGTTGCGGCCGAGGAGCGGAGCACGAGCTCCGATATATACGGCGTTCTGTTAAAGAATGAAATACTGGAACGATTTCCCGGTGTGAAAGTTAAATCGACACCGGTTTCGATTCTCGGAACTGCAAACCAGGCACCGATACAGTTGATCGTTACCGGACCAACATACGATGACGTGATGGCGTTCGCCGAGGGGGTCATGAACGAAGTGAAGAAAGTTGAAGGCACGCAGGAGGTTAAACTATCCGTTGAAAGTGGTAGCCCCGAAGTCGTTGTTTCAACTGACCGGCGCAAGATGGCCGAACTTGGTCTCGACCTTCAGACGGTAGGCGCAACGATGCAGTTTGCGTTTAGCGGGAACGCGGAAGCGAAATACCGGCAGGGTGAGTACGAATACGATATTAATATCCGTTTTGACGAATACGATCGCAAGAGTGTGGACGACATACGGGCGCTGACATTTCTGAATAAGTTTGGTCAGCAGGTGCGGCTGGATCAGTTCGCTGACGTACGCGAAAGCTCCGGGCCTTCACGGCTTGAGCGCTACAACCGGATTACCTCGGTGACGATCAACTCACAGTTGCTTGGCCGCCCGTCGGGAGCCGTTGCCGCTGAGATACAGGGAATCCTGGAAGGTATGACTAAACCCGCTGGCGTAGCAGTCGTATTTGGTGGAAACCAGGAGAATCAGGAGGATTCATTTTCGCAGCTGGGATTCGCGTTCCTGACGTCGATCCTTCTCGTTTACCTTATTATGGTCGCGCTTTACAACAACTTTGTCTATCCTTTCGTTGTACTGTTCTCGATTCCGCTGGCGATGATCGGCGCCCTTGTCGCGCTTGCACTGGCAGGACAAACGTTGAGTATCTTCACGATACTCGGTATTATCATGTTGATCGGGCTTGTTGCCAAGAACGCGATTCTTGTTGTTGACTTTACGAATCATCTGAAAGACAAAGGCATGTCTACCAACGACGCGTTGCTTGAAGCCACGAAAGAAAGATTGCGTCCGGTGCTGATGACTACGATAGCTATGGTGGTGGGGATGTTACCGGTTGCACTGGCGAGCGGTGCGGGTGCCGCCTGGAAGAACGGACTCGCATGGTCTATCATCGGCGGACTTACAAGTTCAATGTTCCTGACACTTATCGTTGTGCCTGTCGTTTATCAGCTGGTAGACAGGGCGTTGGTCAGATTCAGGCTTGTTAACCCTGAGAAAGCAAAGATGTACGAGCAGTTTCAGGTTTAAGAAATTCGCGCAACGGATACTGTTAACAGGTTATGTTGCGTTATGACATAAGGAGCGGTATTCCCTGGGGGTTGGTTTTGCATTGTTAAGAGTCAGGGATGCCGTTCCTTTTTTATTCTACCCATCATGGCGTCCAGATCAGCGGCTCCGGAAGTTCGCTTACCTCGTAAACGTCGCCATTCTTCACAATATTGATATGGAAGTAAAACGTGCCCTGGTTCGGTAAAACCGGCGGAGTAGTAAACGTGCCTTCAACGAAATGTCGCTTGATCTTGCCGTCGATCGCATAGAACGTGTACAGATACTTAACGGTTGCAGGCTCACCACTCACATTATCGAAGAAGTAGAAACCGAGCTTTTCGGGAATGCCATCTTTGAAATAGGTATTCTCCGGTGCTATCCGGATCCCTTCATAACTGTCTTCACTCGCAGACATATCATCCAGATCAGCGAACGATTCAATGTTCGTGTTTCCGGTATCGTGGATAAAAAGGTCGAGGTCAATTTTCCTGTAACCTTTAAATTCTCCGTTCACCCACCAGGTCAAATCAGCGTATAGGTTTTTATCAGCGGCAAACGTCTGTGTCTTCTGTACGTCGTTTTCGCGTACGAGGCGAACCGGCTTCTCCAGCTCACGAAAGCTGTAGTTTCGATGATCGGTTTCGGGTTCGTTTTCGATCACATCGATGGTGTATGGATATTCGGCAACCGTCTGGCCCGCATCCGCCTGTTCGACGGTCATCGTCTTTTCAATACGATGCAATTCCTGACCGGTTTTCCTGCTTGAGACGATGATGGTATAGTCAATCCGAATTGGATAGTTGACTGCCAGGTCAGGAGACGTGATCCCATGAAAGCCGACGCCGAGATAGAACCGATAGGCATCAAACATATAGCGGTTTGATGGAAAGATCAGTTGGTTTCCATAATAATCGGGATAGGATATGGTCAGGTTGCCGAGGAGCGGACTTATCGCCGCGTCGCTCATATCTGCAGAACGTGAAATATAAAGCATCATGTCTGCCAGCATGCCATCGTCGTCCTCGCCGTTTATTTTCCATGACAGAGTCAGATCTATCTGATCGTCCGACTTTTCGTAAATGAGAATGCGGCCGAGATCGATATCATCGTCGACGGAACATGCGCAAAGCAACGTTGCTATCACTGACGCAAAAAGGTACTTTCCGACTGAACTCATAGTTTTTTCCTTTTCTTAAATGCCATGTCGCCCCAAATGCTGAAGCTTAGGATATACGAATTGCGGAATTCCTGGTTGAACTCATCCATGAACGCATAGGAGTAGTCGATATCGTTACGAAGCATCCGCGGATGAAACGTTGCATGGAGACCGAGACCAATAGCGTTTCCGGTATGAAACAGCAGGCCCACATTACTGGTGAACATCCATGGAGCCACCGATTTTTTGCCATGTTCAAGATACTCCGCAGCGGTGTCATTCGACCCGAGGAGGATGTTATTCTCGAACGTATACGACAGACGCATAAACGTTGTCAGTTTGTATTCGAGGCCGACGGGCACCACAAAATACGTGAACCTGAAATAGTCCATCGTTGCGACGTGGAAGAACTCGTTCGGATGGGCATCCTTATAGTAGGTGACGAGATCATTCCTGAGCGGAAGATTGGACACGGTCGCATCGTAAAAACGGAGGTGCCCTCCTGAGACAAGGTTTAGCGTCGGCGTGAGATACTTCTTCAATGTCATTCCGACGTAGAATCCGTAGTCGAGCGCCTGGCCTTTGGGTTGGCCGTCTTCTAGGGTGCCTCCAAGTATGATACCCATACTTGTTTGGGTGTGTGCAGCGCAGGCTATCCATGCAAGCGCGAGCGTAAGGCAGATTTTCTTCATCACGATTAATATCCTTTAAGAATGAAAGCGCCCCAATCCACGGGTCGGGGATGATTACTTTTTACGTGCATCTGTGCCTGACGGAAAGCGGGCATGACGTCGGTCCCTTTCATGAGGTTCTTATAGAATTCCTTCATCAGGGAAACCGTGACCTCGTCATCTACCTTGAACAGGCTCATCACGATATACCGTACGCCGGCCACCTGGAAAGCGCGCTGCAATCCCCAGACGCCTTCACCTTCCTCAACTGCGCCCTGTCCTGTTTCGCACGCGGAAAGCACAACAAGAAAGGTTTTCTTGAGGTCAAGGTTCGATGCCTCGAACGCGGTCAGGTAACCGTCTTCGCGGTTCCGGACTGAATCCGTGATCGCAAGGACAAGTCCGGACGTGTGCATCGGGTCTTTAACCTTGTTCGATTCGAAGAATCCGTGTGTTGCAAAATGAAGCACCGACGTTGATGCGAGATCTTTCAGAACAAGTTCGTTTGCCTGCGCCTGTACGTAGGTAACGGGAGTTGCAGCCGGTTCAATGATGCTTCGGATTTCGCGCAGTTCGCGTTCGGTTCCCGGCAGGTCCGCCGGTTTTGTCTTGTAGACTTTGAGGTGAGTATTGTAGTCGGGCCAACCCACAAGCGTGATGTCCTTCAGACGCGGTGTTGTGGCGTGCGCTGCCTGAAGATCTTTCGCGCTTACGACGGATTGAAAACGGTACCTGTTGATAAGGTGCGTCGAACCATCGAAAATCACTTCAGGATTTATGAGGTTGAATATCCCGTCCGGCGAGAGGATCACATTCCGGTTCTTCAGGTAGGGGGTAAGTGGTTCAATGTAACCATTGAAGACACGTGCATCCCGGATGTCGGTTCTCGCGTAGTTCTGATAAGCCCGGTAGTATCTGCTTTCAAGTTCTGCTCCTGATAACGGGTTGCGGATCAGTACGGGCCTTCCGTTCTTCGTGAGAATGAAATACACGTACTCCGACGAGTCGGCCCGCGTCAGAATCTGCTTGCCATTCTTGTTTCTGATATCGTAAACCTGACACTTGAGGATGTCGACAAGGTCCGTCGAATCGGGCAGGACCGAAGTGATGTCATGAATAGAAACGTATTTATCCGTCGGCAGTGATAATCTTGAGCGGAGTTCCTTTTCCCGGCGGTTGATCTCCTGATCGAGCGTTTCAACCAGTGATGTCCGGCCCGCAGCAAGTTCCAGATTTTTTCGTTCTTTCAGGTTTCTGATCTCCCCATAGCGGCGCAGGAGCGATGAGTCATTCCGGGCATACACAATGTTCAGCAGTTTTGACGCCGAGTTCAGGAGAACGCCTTTGTTGTTGAGATGTACTTCATACAGATCTTCGAGGATGTACGACTGATCGAACTTTTTCGCAAAGTACAGGTAGTGATAGTATCCCTCCGTCAGTTCCAGGAAGTGCTTGTTCTTCCGGTAGAAATAGGATCGTTCGGATTCTGAAAGGTATGAGAAGTTGTTCTGCGTGTAGCTGAAAAAAATGTCCATGAGTTCACGAAAGCACTGATTCGCTGCCGTCGTATCTCCGAGTGTCCAGTAAATTTGCCCGCGTGTAGCCAGTACGGGAAGCTTGTCGGGGCTGGTGAAGCGTATCTTCGACTCGGATAACCGCAGCGCTTTCGTGTTCCATTGAAGCGCCTCCGAGTACTGAGCTCCGGACCTGTAAACCTCCGCGACCAGATTTGCTGCCGCGATTTTGGATGGATAGTTCGGTCCGTCCGTCGCGCGAACGAATCTGTGGTTTGCGTATTTGTTTGCTTTTCTCGCTGCCTTCATCGCTTGAGGAAGGTCACTGTTCCCGAGATGAGCGGTGGCGAGGCCCGCATAAGCATCGCTTAGCTCCTTAATGGTAAGATCATAATAGTTTGGGTCACTTCGTAACGCCAGGATGTATTTTTCAAGATAGTATCGGGTGCTGTCGAATTCGGACTGCTCGAGGAAGTATTCGCCGTAGGTTGCATATGAGGATTTCGCGACCGAGGCCTTTTCTCCATACGTCAAACGCATTGCCTGAAACGTACTATCGAGAATCTTTTTTGCGGCGGCATGTTCTCCAAGTCGGATATAGATCGAGGCGATGGCATTCCGACGTTCGTAATGGCGGCGATCATGCCTGGTTCGTTTTATGTCGGCGGCAACGGTGTGCTTCATCAGTTTGTCCAACATACCTGTAGGCTTCTTCTTTTCGAGAAGCGCATACTTATGAGTGAGGTATCCGCTGTCGGCACGATTCAGCCATGACTCAGCCACTGCAAAGTCACCTTTCAGGTCAGCGATACGCCCCAGTGTGTGAAAAGCCCACACCTTTTTTGAAAGCTGCCGGAGACGTTGCGATTTCGCGTAGTCTGTGCGCTCAAGCTGTTTTGCGTCTTCAAGGATAGCGACGCTGATCTTTTCCGCTTTGTCGATTTTGCCCCGGTTCACAAGCCGAAGCGTGCGTTGGGCATAAAGCTGGACACAAGAAAGTAGTAGGATCAGGACGATCCGGATTAAGCCATTTACCATGTTTACTATAGACGGGTTAGACAACCACAATCCGAAAGATAATCGGCGAGCGGCAAAATTGAAAGCAGTTTCCGGAATTTTACAACGGCAGGTATGGGCGAAATCCTTTGGTATGTAAAATGCGTGACGTTGTTGATCGTGTCATTATGATTGATTGTCAATTCGTTACGCGCATCACGCCAGGGTTATGTGCCGGACTTGAATTTTGTGCTTTTGATCTTGCGTTTCTGGCATGGTCATTTAAGCAGTAGTCGCAATAACGTCTTTTGCATGCGGGAAAGAGATTCATACCAACCTATCGAGAACTACGGCGTAATTGGTG
>CBKWFZ010000063.1:0-9879 GCA_966673785.1 uncultured bacterium | reverse complement strand
ATCCGATGATCTGTTTCAACTTTGGCCGTCCCGTTAACGGAAAATACAGCGAGCAGGATCGCATGCGCATGATCGGTGTAATCGTGCATGAAGTCGGACACAACTTTTTCCCGATGATCGTGAACAGCGATGAACGGCAATCAACCTGGATGGATGAAGGCATCAACAGTTTCGTTCAGCTGATGACCGAACTCGAACGTTATCCCGAACTGAACTGGACACGTGGCATTCCACGGGAACTCGTCCCCTTCATGAAAGGCGATCAACAACTGATGCGCCCCTTGATGACGAATTCGGAACAGGTAATTTATTTCGGCAACGAACAATACGCGAAGGCGGCGACCGGTTTATACATGCTCCGTCAAACCATCATGGGACCGGAGTTATTTGATCGTGCTTTCAAGGAGTATGCTGAGCGCTGGGCTTTCAAACATCCCAAGCCCGCAGACTTCTTCCGCACGATGGAAGACGCATCCGCCGTTGACCTCGATTGGTTCTGGCGCGGCTGGTTTTATACCACCGATCGCGTTGACATTGGCATCGACCAGGTCCGCTGGTTCAAACACCGCGAGGTATCACAAGACCCCGAGCAACGCGTAACTGTCGCGCAGGAACGCGCCGGCGGAAAAAATACGTACACGAATTTTGACGGCGGTCCCGAGCCTTTCAGCCTGGTGGAAACTGATCCCAGGTTCTACGGCGAATTCCGGAACCGTGTCGATGATAAGGCGATCGTCCAGAACCTGAAAGGCAAGAACATCTACGAAGTTAAGCTGTCCAATCAGGGCGGGCTGGTCATGCCGGTTATTCTCGAGTGGACATTCGCGGATGGCTCAAAACAAATTGACCGGATCCCGGCCGAAGTCTGGCGATCGAATGAAAGCACAATCAGCAAGGTGTTTATTAAGGACAAGGAAGTTACAAGCGTGACACTCGATCCCATGGAAGAAACAACTGACGTAGACAAAACAAACAACCTGTTCCCGAAAGTTGGCGATACACCATCCAGATTCGATGAATTCAAAAAGAAATCAAACTAGCATTCGGTTCAACAAAAAAGCACATTCAAATCACTCAGCATATTTCAATGAAACATACGATCGCACTAGTGATAGCCTCCTTTATGGGGGTTACACTTTTTGGCCAGCAGCAAGGATGGCAGGGCAAGTTTGAACAACTTCAGCAGGAACTTCCAACTCCGAATGCTTATCGTTCAGGCTCAGGAGCACCCGGATCAAAGTACTGGCAACAACGCGCCGACTACGTCATCAACGTGGAGGTCAATGATAACACGCAAATGCTTACCGGGTCAGAAACGGTTACCTATCACAACAATTCTCCTGAAGCATTGAAGTACCTCTGGTTGCAGCTGGATCAAAATCATTTTTCAAGCGACGCGATGCCTGCTGCCTCCAAAACCGGAAAGGTTCAGGACTCGATCCCGGCGCGGTTTTTCGATTACATGGCCGGAACCAAAACGAGTTACGACGGTGGCTACAAGATCAGCTCGGTACGGGATGCAGGAGGTAAAGCGCTCCAGTATGTCATCAACAACACAATGATGCGGATCGACCTCCCTGCTCCGCTCAAGACCGGCGAGAAATTCATTTTTTCTATTGACTGGAGTTTCCAGGAAAAGGACCGGAACAAGGTAATTTTCGACCGCGGCGGTTATGAGTTCTTTTCCGAAGACGGAAACTACGTCTATACGTTTGCACAGTGGTTCCCGCGCATGTGTGTTTTCGACGACTATGAAGGATGGCAGAACAAACAATTCCTGGGTCAGGGAGAGTTCGCACTCACTTTTGGAAACTATCGTGTTCGTATAACTGTACCCGACGATCACATTGTGGGCGCGACAGGGGAAATTCAAAATCCGAAGGAGGTGCTGACCAAAGAACAGTTCGAAAGACTTGAAGCAGCAAAGAAGAGTTTTGACAAACCGGTCTTCATTGTAACCGAAGAAGAGGCGGTGAAAAAGGAAAAAACCCGCTCGGCGAAAAAGAGCACCTGGGAATTCTACGCCGAGAACGTTCGTGATTTCGCCTTCGCGACGTCTAGAAAGTTTATCTGGGACGCCCAGGCTGTGAAGCTTAACGACAAGACGCCATTAGCGATGTCGTTGTATCCGAAGGAAGGCAATCCGTTGTGGGCGAAGGAATCAACGAAGGCAATCAAGAACGCACTTGAGGTGTACTCTGAAAGAACGTTCGACTACCCCTATCCTGTAGCATATTCCGTACATACTGCCGAACAGGGAATGGAGTATCCGATGATTTGTTTCAATGGCGGGAGACCAAACCCGGATGGCAGCTTTTCGAAACAGACGTTATACAGCATGGTAATGGTCATCGTGCACGAAGTCGGGCACAACTTCTTCCCGATGATCGTAAACTCCGATGAACGCCAATGGTCATGGATGGACGAAGGTCTCAATACATTCCTTGAAAAGGAAACTATGCGCCTGCGGTATCCTGATCTTCACGGCGATCGCGGAACACCGCAGGGAATCATTCCTTTTATGAAAGGTGAAAAAAGCCAGATGCGTCCGATCATGTCGATGTCGGACAACATCCGCCCCAACGAATTTGGCCCCAACGCGTACACGAAACCATCGGCGGCGCTTACCGTGTTGCGCGAAACGGTCATGGGACCCGAGCTCTTTGACAAAGCATTCAAGGAATATGCGCAGCGATGGGCCTTCAAACATCCGAAGCCTGCCGACTTCTTCCGTACCATGGAAGATGCGTCAGGGGTTGATCTGGACTGGTTCTGGCGAGGATGGTTTTACGGGACAGACCACGTTGACGTTGATCTCGCGGACGTAAAGTGGTTCCGCCTGAAAGAGGAAAAGCCTGAGCTTGAAAAGAAACGCCTCAAAGTGAAACAAGGTGCAATCGCAGGTCCCGGCGGTAGTAATCCTTCAGGGAAACCGAAAGATTTCTCCGACGGTCCGACGGAGTTTACGCTGACCAACACGCCGGGAAACTATTACGGGGAATTCCGAAACCGTGTTGACGACGATGCTATCCGGAAAGGACTCGCCGGCAAGAATCTCTATGAACTCACGTTCAAGAACACGGGAGGCCTGGTCACCCCGTTGGTGATCGAATGGACTTACGCCGATGGTACGAAAGAGATCGAGAACATTCCCGCCGAGATCTGGAGAACCAATGAGAGCCAGGTCTCGAAAGTTTTTGTGAAGGAAAAGGAAGTCGTTAATATCGTTGTTGACCCCAACCGGGACATGGCCGACGTCGAAGCCGCCAACAACGCCTTCCCAAAGCGCGATACGGAATCAAGATTTGATCAGTTCAAGAAGAGCAAGTAATGCCTGTAGGAATAACGGAAAGGCTGCCGGGAAACTGGCAGCCTTTTTTAATTCCAGTTCGTATTGAAAAGATGGAGCGCCCTCGAGAGATCGATGTTTCCTCCCGTGAGAATAACGCCGACTCGTTTTCCCTCAAAGTTCCCCGGCTTTTTCAACACAGCGGCCAGCGGAACAGCACATGAAGGTTCGACAATTATCTTCATCCGCTCCCAGATCAATTTCATTGCTTCGATAATCTGCTTATCGGACACTGTGATTATCTCCCGTACATTTTCACGGATGATTGGAAAGGTTCGTGTTCCCAGCGAAGTAAGCAAGCCGTCCGCGATGGAGTTGGCCTGGGACACTTCGATCTTACCTGACTGCATGGCACGGTATGCATCGTCGGCACCCTCGGGCTCGCCGGCGTACACGGCGGTATACGGAGAATAGTACTTCACGGCCAACGCTGTTCCGCTTAGCAATCCACCTCCGCCTACCGGTGCGATTATCGCATCGAGGTGAGGTACGGATTGAATCAGTTCTTTCGCGGCCGTTGCCTGACCCGCGATGACGTCGTAATTGTTGAACGGATGTATTTCCGTTGCCTTCGTCTTCATGATGACGGCGGCAAGCGTTCGCTCACGCGCGGCGAGTGTCGGCTCACATTCGAAGATCTCTCCTCCGTATCCGATCACGCCCTTCTTCTTTATGTCCGCCGCCGTGCGTGGCATTACAACATAAGATTTGATCCCGAGGATCTTTGCCGCTCGTGCAACCGCCTGCGCATGATTTCCGGATGAATGGGTGGCGATCCCGTTCGCGCGTGCCTGGCTCGAAAGGGAAAGGGCCGCATTCATCGCTCCACGGGCCTTGAATGCACCACCCTTCTGAAAGTTTTCACACTTGAAAAAGAGCTCACATCCCGCGAGATCGCTGACGCTCCGCGATGTATGGACCGGCGTTTCATGAATATGCGGACGAATCCTTTCATGGGCTGCTTCGATTTCAGCGATAGTCGGTATAATATTCATGCTCAATAATTAATGTGCGTCAAGCCAGTTGTCGGCAATGCCAACTTCAACTTCCATCGGAACTTCAAGATTTACGGCGTGTTTCATCAGAAAGGAGACCTGTTGCTTAACCTGTTCCACCTCGTCGCGGTGGAGGTCGAATACAAGTTCGTCATGTACCTGCATGATCATTCTCGTCTTCATGTTGTTTTTCTTCAGCCAGTGATGAATATTGACCATGGCAATCTTGATGATGTCCGCAGCTGTCCCCTGGATTGGTGCATTGATCGCGTTTCGTTCGGCAAAACCACGCGTCGTTATATTCCGCGAGTTAATGTCGCGCAGATACCTCCTCCTTCCCAGGATTGTTTCGACAAACTCGGTTTCCCGTGCACTGTTTATCGAATCGTCCATGTACCGTTTGATGGCTGGAAATTCATTGAAGTATGCTTTGATGATTTCCGCAGCTTCACTTCTTGAGATGCCCAGGTTTTGCGACAACCCGAACGCAGTGCTTCCGTAGAGAATTCCGAAGTTGACCTCTTTCGCCTTACGCCTCATGTCGGCTGTTACGTCTTCAAGCTTCACGCCGAAAACCTTTGCTGCGGTTGTTGTATGGATGTCACGTTTTGCGCGGAACGCCTCGATCATTGTTTCATCCATCGCAAATGAGGCCGCTATACGCAATTCGATCTGAGAATAGTCGGCAGACATAAAAAGATATTCACTGCTTCTCGGGACAAAGGCCTTCCGTATCTGTTTCCCTTTTGCTGTGCGTATCGGTATATTCTGAAGGTTTGGATTATTCGAGCTTAGCCTTCCCGTGGCGGCAACGGCCTGACGGTAATCGGTATGAATTCGTCCGTCCGTTTTGCTGATCATCTTCGGCAACGCGTCAACATACGTCGAACGAAGTTTCTCGTAAACCCGGTAGTCGAGGATCTTTCTCGCAATCTCGTGGCGTGCCGTAAGCGCGAGCAGGATGTCCTCGCCGGTGGCGTACTGGCCCGACTTCGTTTTCTTCGGTTTTTCGCCAAGCTTCATCTTTTCGAACAGCACTTCCCCCAATTGTTTCGGCGAACCGATATTGAATTCGGCGCCTGCCATTTCATAAATCTCGCGCTGCACAACTTCCGTCTCGCTCCTGAGTTCCTCGGACAATTTTTCCAGAACCTCAGTATCCACCTTTACGCCTTCGAATTCCATGTCAGCAAGCACCTTCAGAAGCGGCATTTCGGTTTCGCTCATCAGCTTCATGTGCCTGCGCGTTTCCAGCTCGCCGGTGAGCTTCCTGCGCAACTGCAGGTTTATTCCGGCGCGCTCGCAAAGCATCTCTTTCAGGTCGGGATGATTATCCGGCAACAATTCATATCCGAGATATTGCAAAGCAAGTACATGCTGGTCGTGTGCGGCCTCGGGTTCGATCAGGTAGTGCGCAAGCATGTTGTCGAAGAATGCGCCCTGCATCGCAATGCCGTGCTTTCTGAGGAGCTGAACAATAGCCTTAAGGTTATGACCGGTCTTCGCGATGCGCTCCGCCTCAAACACCGGTCGGAGTACTTCCAGTATTTCATTACCGCCACTTCCCGCCAGCGGAATATAATACGCCTCCCCTTCCCGATAGGAAAGTGCCATCGCCTTGAGCTGACTGTCTACGGGAGAAGTTCCCTCGGAAATACACTGCACCGAAATAACAGGTTGTTCCAGCAACTTGACCAGCAGCGCATCAGTTGCGGCGCGGTTATCGACAACGTGGAACTGCACGTCGGCCAGTGAAAGGGACGTACGGTCGGACTCAGTATCCGTAGCAACATTAGCAGTCTCGAACATCGAGAGCTGCGACGTCCCCGGTCGCGGTGTCACCGGAGCCTGTTCTCCAAACGCCCGGGCCGCGATAGTCTTGAACTCAAGCTCGTCAAAGATAGGCTTCAGGATGTCCTTGTCGGGTCCGCGGTACACCAGCGCATCCTCAACGAATTCGATCGGCGCATCGGTAATGATGCGGGCAAGCTTCTTGGAAAGCAGGGCCTGCTCGCCGAACTGACTAAAAAGCTCCTTTTGCTTTCCTTTAAGGTCCGTGGCATGAGCCACTATGTTCTCGACGCTGCCATACGTTTTCAAAAGTGCCGATGCTGTTTTCGGTCCTATTCCAGGCACTCCCGGAATGTTGTCAGACGTGTCGCCCTGCAACCCAAGAATATCCACGACCTGATCGACATTTGCAATATCCCATTTCTCGCAGACCTCCTTCGGACCGAGAATATCCACGGCGTTTCCCATGTACGCCGGCTTGTAAAGGAATACGCATTCATTTACAAGCTGGCCGAAGTCCTTATCGGGCGTCATCATGTAGACCTCGAAACCTTGTGTACACGCCTGGCGCGAGATCGTTCCAATAATGTCATCGGCTTCATAACCTTCCAGCTCAAGGATAGGAATGTTGAACCCCCGGATAATTTCCTTGACCTTCGGAATTCCATACCGGATATCCTCCGGCATCTCCTGTCGTGTGGCCTTATACTCAGCGTAGATCTCATCGCGAAAAGTCTTTCCGGGACTATCGAATGCGATACCGATATGCGTTGGCGTCTGTTTCTGCAAAACCTCCATCAGCGTGTTTGTAAAACCAAACGGCACTGAGGTGTTGTGACCTTTTGAATTGATTCTTGGCGTCTTCGTGAATGCAAAATGAGCCCGGTAGATCAAAGCATACGCGTCCAGCAGGAAGAGTCTTTTCTGCGGTTTACTCATGGCCACAAAATTGGAAAAGAAGTCCTAAAAACCATCTCCTGCCGAATAAAGATTTCCCAAAATTAGTACTTTTAATAGCCGTCGTTAACGTGGTATAGTGGCGGAATCAGGTCGGGCATGAAGCTGACCTGCTGAAGATAACGTATATTAATCCCGGCCTGAACTTGAACAACCAGACTCCTCTTTCCCGTTTTTTGTATTGGGAAAAACACGCCCCTGACAGAATTTTCCTTCGTCAGCCGATTCACGGGAAGTGGCACACCTTCACGTATGGCGAAGCTGGCCGGCAGGCGCGACGACTGGCGTCGGCACTACGCAGCAACCTGCCTTCGCGATCGCATATTTCCATACTTTCGAAGAATTGCGCGCACTGGCTTATCGCCGATCTGGCAATCATGCTTTCGGATAACGTCAGCGTTCCAATCTATCCGACGCTTTCAGCCTCCGGTGTCCACGAGATCGTTGTGCACAGTGAATCCCGGGCGATCATGCTTGGCAAACTCGACGCCTATCAAGAGCAACGTGAAGGTATACCGGAAGACGTGCTCAGGATAAGCTTTCCGCTATACGGAATTAAGGAAGGTTTACTGTGGGACGACATCATGGCAACGTATGAACCCGTTGATGACCATCTTCCTGAGGCCGGGTCCGTCGCAACCATCATGTACAGTTCGGGCACAACCGGCACTGCCAAGGGCGTGCTGCTTTCGCATGGAGCTTTCGCGTATGTGGGGGAGCAGGTTGCTACCCATCTCGGCATTTTCCAGAACGACCGCTTCTTCTCTTATCTGCCCTTAAGCCACATCGCGGAACGCGCCTTGATGGAAATGGTAGCCCTTCATACCGGCAGCGCGATCTCATTCTCGGAGTCTCTCGACAAGTTTCAGGAGAACCTTCAGCACGAACGACCCACCGTTTTTGGCGGCGTCCCAAGAATATACACCAAATTCCAGGAAGGAATTCTTTCCAAAATCCCTGAAGATAAGCTTGCGCGGCTACTCTCCATACCGCTCATTCGGACGCTTATCAAGAAGACGATCCGAAAGAAGCTTGGTTTCGGGGCGTGCAGGATCATCGTGGCCGGCGCAGCTCCCAGTCCCGTGAGTCTGCTCGAGTGGTTCCATCGCCTCGGAATCGATATTGCCGAGATCTATGGTATGACGGAGAATACCGCCTACTCTCACGCGAACTATCGCGAAATCAGGCGCGGCAGCGTAGGCCTGCCGTGGCCCGGATGTGAATTCCGACTCGCCGATGATGGCGAGATACAGGTCCGCCACAACGCCTTGATGAAGGGATACTTCAAAGACGAGGAAACAACACAACTTGTGTTTACTCAGGATGGATTCTTCCGGACCGGCGACAAGGGAACCGTTGATGCTGACGGCTACCTGACCATCACGGGCCGTGTAAAAGATCAGTTTAAGACAGACAAAGGAAAGTATATCGCGCCGGCGCCGATTGAACTTCAAATGCTTGCCAACACCGATATTGAGCAGGTTTGTATTGTGGGGATGGGGCTTCCTCAACCGGTAGCACTCGTTAATCTTTCTGCATCGGGAAAGACGAAAAACGCTGCGGACATTGCTGCAAGCCTCGAAGCAACCCGCATCGCTGTCAACCCCGGGCTTGAACCCTACGAACGCGTCGAAAAAGTGGTGATCATGCGTGAATCCTGGACACAGGAGAATGGACTTCTAACGCCATCGCTGAAGTTAAAACGGACCGAACTTGAAAAGCGGTTTCTTCCCGAATTCAAAAGCTGGTACTCACACCCGGAGACCGTCGTTTGGGAAGAGTAGGGAGTCGTTTCATCGCAGACGACTCCGGAGAAAATCCACGGTAAGTTTATACGCGTCTTCGGTTGCCTCCTTGTTGAAGATCGTGTTGCTGGGATTCGCGAAGCCATGTTCCGCGTCGTAGCTCTTTACTACAAGATTCTTTCCGGCCTTTTTCATATTCTCCTCAAATCTCCGAACGACTTCCGGACTGATTCGTTTTTCTCTTGCGGCGAAGATGCCCAGCACATCGGCCTGAAGCGTCTTAAGGAGATTCACATCTTCAACCGGCATACCATAGTATATTACACAACCGGCAGCCTGTTTCCCCGCCGTGAGCGTCGCCAGAAGAGATTGCCCGCCACCAAAGCACCAGCCGATCGTGGCAATCCTTGCTTTCGCCCCGGCGTAATCTAGTGCTCCCCTGACGATCATGTCACCGCGCTCCTGTGTGAAGCTTTGCATCAGTTTTGCGGCGATCTCCCGATCATCGGTTGCCTTGCCGTCATACATGTCGAGTGCAAGGACGTTCACATTACCCAGAGAGTTGTATAACTCTTCGGAGTGACGTTTGATGTTTTCGTTAAGGCCCCACCATTCCTGGAAAACAAACAACCAGTTTTCGGTCTTGTTCTTCGCCGGTATAAAATACCCTTGCGCGGTACTGCCATCCGGACACTTGAACGAAACTGATTTCCCGTCATGCCGGCTTACATGTTTGTAAACACGTGGCGCCTGATGAGACGCACGGAACTCCGCGCTCGATGCGAACAGAGCGAACTTCTCCGTCGGTGATGTGTGACAAATGGTTATGTCATCCTGGGCAAATGCAGAGGATGTGCAAAGCAGGAAAAGCAGGATCGTGCGTGTCATATACGGGTAAGGTTAGTCTCGCTTGCATGCACCGATTCGGGCACATAAATAATAAACTACAATATTTTGCGAAAACTAACAATGCCAATTGTGATCCGGGGTCGGACCGGGTTCTTAACGGATGGCAAGGCCCTGGTCAGTCTTTCCACTGGCC
>CBKWFZ010000062.1:0-9883 GCA_966673785.1 uncultured bacterium | reverse complement strand
GGACGGACTCGCTTGTCAACCTTTCTTACGCGGAAAAGTATGCAAAGGAGCAGCAGACTGCCGTGGAAGCCCGATCTGAAGCACAGATTACCGCCGCAAAAGACACCGTACAAAAGCCTGCTTCAATTGACACCGTGGAAAAAGCGGTCGCTGAGACGCCGGCGGTAAAGCCCCCCGATAAGGCCGCAGTTGACGAAATGCGTAAACGGGCTTTGCGGAAGCGCCCCACATCGACCAAGGCCGCGAAGTCGGCTCCCAAAAGTGACATACGGCGCGTGACGAAAAAGACGATCGTGTATTCCGACAGTGCCATCGCGGCGAGAATTGACAGCGTGTTTAACGCCACCCCGAGCCGGCTAAATATCCAGAGTGCGGTCAACAATGCACGCCACATCAAACAAAACATCCTCAACGCCAATGCGAGTACCGAGAGCTTTGAGAAGGAGATGGTGATTTTCAAAATACAATGGCACAAGATCCTGGCGAGTTCGCTGGCGTGTGTTGCCATGTTCCTGATCGGCGCACCGCTCGGAGCAATCATCAAGAAGGGGGGACTGGGTATGCCGTTTCTGGTAAGCATTCTGTTTTTTATTGTCTATTACGTCGTCACCATGCAGGGTGAGAAGCTGGCGAAACAAGGCGCCGTAAGTCCGGCGTTCGGTGTCTGGATGGCGGATGCGATCCTTTTTATGATCGGAATGGTATTTCTGAGACAGGCACGGGCCGACGCGCGGCTGTTTGAAGCCGATTTCTACAGCGTAGTGCTGGACAAGACGAAGCGGTGGCTGGAAGCGCGGAGAGCAAAGCCTGTAAATCAGATCGGTTAGGCCCAATAATTCATTTCACGGCTTGGTTTTTTTCGGAAATTCGGCTTACCTTTGCCCCCGAAATTAAGGAAAAATATACTTTTTAGAGATGTATCTAAACACAGCAACCAAGCAAGATCTGTTCGAAAAGCATGGCTTTGGAAAAAAGAAGACAGAAACAGGTTCCCCGGAGGCACAGATCGCCCTGTTTACCCACCGTATCAACCATCTGACCCAGCACCTGAAATCGCACAAAAAGGATTTCTCCACTCAAAAGGGTTTGATGAAGCTCGTCGGCCAGCGTAAAAAGCTGTTGAATTACCTTCAGAATACTGATATTTCCAGATATCGCGCTATCCTCGCGGACCTCGAACTCAGGAAGTAAGCACCAGAAAATATCCCCAGGGAACCTGCTTAAAGGTTCCCTTTTTGCATTTTAAACACACGGTAACGACATCCCGGGAATGTTCTTACCAGATTCTCCATTCCAAATGCGCCTGGCCTGAAAAAGGCGAAACGCATGCAATTACAAAATTCAATTAAGACGATGAAACCTACAGTGATTTCGAAAACCTGCAAGCTGCCCGATGGCCGCGAGATCTATATAGAAACCGGAAAACTGGCCCGTCAGGCTGATGGCTCAGTGGTCCTTCGCATGGATAACACCATGATCCTTGCAACCGTTGTATCCGCCCCCGAAGGAAAAGAAGGGGCCGACTTTCTGCCTTTGTCTGTTGACTACCAGGAGAAATTCGCCTCCACCGGGAAAGTGCCCGGCGGTTTTCTGAAACGCGAAAGCAAACTTTCTGACTACGAAGTACTGATCAGTCGCCTGGTAGACCGCGCTATCCGCCCGCTCTTCCCGGATGACTACCACGCTGAGACACAGGTGATGATATATCTTATCTCAGGCGACCAGAACGCCGTACCGGATGCACTCGCCGCCTTTGCTGCGTCGGCTGCACTCTCTGTTTCCGATATTCCGTTTAACGGTCCTATCTCTGAGGTACGCGTCGCGCGCGTCGATGGCAAGTTCGTGATCAATCCACCGATGCCTGACCGGGAACGGGCCGATATTGACCTGATCGTTGCAGCTTCACTCGACAACATCCTGATGGTGGAAGGCGAGATGAAAGAAGTTTCCGAAGACGACATGGTCGAAGCATTGCGCGTCGCTCATGAAGCGATCAAGGTTCAGTGCGAAGTTCAGATCGAACTCTCAAAAGAAGCGGGCAAGACCGTGAAGCGCACGTACAGCCATGAGGACAACGACGAGAATCTTCGTCAGGAACTCTGGTCTAAATTTTACGATCCGCTTTACGCGGCAGCACGCCTCCTTAACACCAACAAAAAAGAACGCTCAGCGGCTTTCTCCAAGCCACTTGACGAATACCTCGAATCGCTTCCCGAGGACACAACGATCAACAAGGATACCGTAAAACGGTATTACAAGGAGATTATGAAGAAAGCTGCCCGTGATCTGGCACTTAACGAAGGACTTCGCCTTGACGGACGTAAGACCACGGAAATCAGACCGATATGGTCCGAGGTCGACTATCTTCCTTCAACTCACGGTTCAGCGATATTCACCCGCGGTGAAACTCAGTCACTGACAACCGTAACACTTGGTACCAAGCTCGATGAGCAGATGATCGACGGAGCGATGATCTCCGGTTCAAACAAGTTCATCCTTCATTATAACTTCCCCGGCTTCTCAACCGGTGAGGTGAAACCGAATCGTGGTCCCGGCCGTCGTGAAGTAGGGCACGGTAACCTCGCATGGCGCGCATTAAAACAAACGCTGCCACCGGATGAAAAGAACCCGTACACGATCCGCGTCGTATCCGATATCCTCGAGTCCAATGGCTCGTCGTCGATGGCAACGGTTTGTGCGGGATCCCTCGCATTGATGGACGCCGGTGTTCCTGTCAGCGGACCGGTTTCCGGAATCGCCATGGGTATGATTTCCGATGCCAAGACCGGTAAGTATGCAATCCTGTCCGATATTCTCGGCGATGAGGACCACCTGGGTGATATGGACTTCAAGGTGACAGGTACCGAAAAAGGGATTACCGCCTGCCAGATGGACCTCAAGGTTGAAGGACTCACATTCGATGTATTGAAAGAAGCATTGCTTCAGGCGCGCGAAGGCCGCCTTCATATCCTCAATGAAATGAAGAAAACACTGGCCGCACCGAATGCTGATCTTAAGCCTCATGCGCCTCGTGCTGAAACCGTCATCATTGAGAAAGAAATGATTGGCGCTGTAATCGGTCCTGGCGGAAAAGTGGTTCAGGATATCCAGAACACAACAGGTGCTACCGTCGTTATCGAAGAAGTCGGCAACAAGGGAGTCGTGAATGTGTTTGCAAACAGCAAGGAAGTAATGGATAAAGCGCTCCGCCGTATCAAGAACATTGTGGCGGTTCCCGAAGTTGGCGAAGTTTATGAAGGTAAGGTGAAGTCCATCATGCCATTCGGAGCGTTCGTTGAGTTCATGCCTGGAAAAGATGGTCTGTTGCACATTTCCGAAATCAAGTGGGAGCGCCTCGAAACCATGGAAGGTGTGCTTGAGGTTGGTGAAGAGATCAAAGTTAAGCTGGTCGAAATAGACAAAAAGACAGGTAAATTCCGTCTCTCGAGAAAAGTGTTGTTGCCGAAACCGCCGAAAAAGGAAACTACACCGACTCAATAAACGTTATCGCACCCATTGACTGGAACTTACTTTAAACACTATATTGTTAAACATATCGAACAGCGAATAAGACGAAATGAGACAGCTTAAGATCAGCAAACAGATTACCAACCGCGAAAGCCAGTCCCTGGATAAATACCTCCAGGAAATTGGCAAGGTTGACCTACTCACGCCCGATGAAGAAGTGGAGTTGGCGAAAAGGATTAAGGAAGGAGACCAGATCGCGCTTGAGAAGCTGACTAAAGCTAACCTGCGTTTCGTGGTATCTGTGGCAAAGCAATACCAGAACCAGGGTCTTTCGCTCGGCGACCTTATTAATGAAGGTAACCTGGGACTGATCAAGGCCGCTCAACGTTTCGATGAAACCCGCGGTTTTAAATTCATCTCCTATGCCGTTTGGTGGATCCGCCAGTCTATTCTCCAGGCGCTGGCAGAACAGTCCCGTATTGTGCGACTTCCGCTCAACCGGGTCGGCTCACTGAACAAGATATCAAAGACGTTTTCCGAACTCGAGCAGAAGTACGAACGGGAGCCGTCGCCAGAGGAACTCGCGGAAGTGCTTGATGTAACCACTGCGGAAGTTGTGGATACCATGAAGATCTCCGGACGCCATGTGTCGATGGATGCGCCATTCGTGCAGGGTGAGGAGAACAGCCTTCTTGACGTCCTCGAGAACGACAGCGAGGAAACTCCGGATTCCGGACTTATGAATGACTCACTGCGTCGTGAGGTACAACGTGCACTCTCAACGCTCACACAACGTGAAGCCGATGTGATCACACTTTACTTCGGCCTTAACGGCGAACACAGCATGACGCTCGAAGAGATTGGTGAGAAATTCAACCTTACCCGCGAGCGCGTTCGTCAGATTAAAGAAAAGGCAATCAGAAGATTGCGTCATACATCCAGAAGTAAAGCTTTGAAGCCGTACCTGGGGTAATCAAATTTGAACTTAAATTTTTCAGAGGGTCTTGAATTATCAGGACCCTTTATTTTGTTATTTGTAGCAAACAACATTCAGTCATGGCAAAAGAGGTTAAAGTGCTCATCATCGGTTCAGGTCCCGCAGGTTATACAGCTGCTATATATGCGGCCCGGGCAGGCTTGAAACCAGTCCTCTATACCGGCGGACAACCGGGCGGACAACTTACAACGACGAATGACGTCGAGAACTTCCCCGGCTATCCCGACGGGATCAACGGTCCCCAGATGATGATCGACCTCCAGAAACAGGCTGAGCGATTCGGGACCGAGATCCACTACGGACTCGTTACTGCGGTGGACTTTTCAGGTTATCCGCATAAGGTTACCGTTGACGAAAAAGACGAAGTCATAGCCGAGACCGTGATCATTGCCACTGGCGCGACTGCGAAGTACCTGGGTATACCATCGGAGGAGCAGTTTTACAATAAGGGCGTATCCGCATGTGCGGTCTGCGATGGATACTTCTACCGTGGCAAGGAGGTTGCCGTTGTCGGCGCGGGTGATTCGGCTGCAGAGGAGGCTACTTATTTGTCACATCTCTGCACCAAGGTGCACCTCCTGGTGCGCCGCGACGAGATGCGCGCCAGCAAGATCATGCAACAGCGCGTGCTCAATGCACCGAACATCGAAATCCACTGGAATACTGAAACAGAGGAGATTCTCGGCGACGACAGCGGCGTAAATGCCGTACGTGTCGTGAACAACAAGACCGGTGAAAAGACAACCATACCCGTTCAGGGCTTCTTTCTGGCTATCGGTCACAAGCCTAACACGGACATCTTCAAGGACTACCTGGAAATGGACGAGGTGGGTTACATCAAAGTACAGCCCGGCTCCACGCGCACGAACGTCGAGGGCGTATTCGCAGTAGGCGACGCGGCCGACAAGGTTTACCGCCAGGCGGTGACGGCGGCGGGAACCGGATGTATGGGCGCCCTTGACGCGGAGCGATGGCTTGCTGCCAAGGAAATGGCAACCGCCTGAGTCACCTCCCGATTGTTCAAGATTTCAATCTATTGTTCAAACTTCTTGCTTCATTATAGTACATTGCGCGAATTGAAAAAGATCATCTCTGCGCAATGAAACTAGATCTGTTGGTTCTTGCAGCCCATCCGGACGACGCCGAGCTGGGATGTGGTGGCACGATTGCAAAACATGTTTCCGAAGGTCACAAGGTCGGCATCGTTGATTTTACCCGTGGCGAACTTGGAACCCGTGGAACGGTTGAAAGCCGCTTTCAGGAAGCCGCCGAAGCCGCGCGTATCCAGGGTGTCGCATGCCGGGACAACCTCGCTTTTCGCGACGGCTTCTTCATCAATGACGAGGCGCATCAGCTGCAGGTGATCCGCATGATCCGGAAGTACCGGCCACGCGTCGTACTCGCCAACGCAATAACTGACAGGCATACCGATCATGGGAAGGCCGCAGCACTGGCGGCAGACGCGTGTTTCCTTTCGGGGCTCGCGAAGATCGAGACACGTGACGATAATGGTGATCTGCAACAACCCTGGCGTCCGGATGCTGTTTACCATTATATTCAAAGCCTGCTGATACAGCCCGACTTCATCGTCGATGTGTCTCCGTTCTGGGACATCAAAATGCAGGCGATACGCGCATTCAAAACACAGTTTCACAATCCGGCGTCATCCGAACCGGAAACCTATATCTCAAAACCCGGATTTCTGAAGATGGTGGAATCACGCGCCATTGAATTCGGCCACGCCATCGGCACCGAATATGGCGAGGGTTTTACGGTACGCAGATTACCCGGCGTGCGTTCGCTTTTCGATCTGATTTAGCCGGAGCGTCCCCTCGTCAGGGGGATAACCGGTAAATCTTCCAGGCGTTGTCTGTGCGGATATACCGGATGCGGTCGTGCAGGCGGCTGGGACGTCCCTGCCAGAATTCAATAGAAACCGGATCGACTTCAAATCCACCCCATTGTTTTGGTTTTGGAAGCAGGGTGTGATCCTTGAAACGTTCCTCCATTTGTTTTACGCGTTCTTCCAGTATTTCGCGGCTGTTGAGCAACGTACTCTGCGGCGAAGCCCAGGCGCCAACCTGCGAAGCGCGCGGACGGCTCTGAAAGTATTCCACTGAACGTTGTTCGTCTATCCTTGACGCGATGCCTTCGACACGAACCTGGCGTTCCAGCTCCGGCCAAAAAAACGTTAACGCACACGCGGGGTTTTGCTCGAGTGCCTGACCTTTATCACTCTGATAGTTGGTAAAGAACACGAACTTGTTTTGTTCAACTCCCTTGAGCAGCATGATCCGCGATGACGGTCGGCCATCCCTGTTTACGGTCGCGAGATTCATTGCATTAGGTTCGGGTACTTCGGCGGCAAGCGCTTCCTTGAACCACTTTTGAAATTGTGCGATCGGATCTTCCGAAACGTTGCTTACGTCGAGCGATGCTTTCGTATAGTCCTTGCGAATGTCGGCGATTGGTTGCATTCGATTGCGTTTAAATCCCTTCTTTTTCCCCCGGTCAAATAAATTTGCATGGATGACCTGTAAGTAGTTTATTCAGGTATTCAATCAAGCGCAACCTTTGTTTGTCCGATGGATTTTTTCAAATATAAGAATCACCTAAAACCGGAAAAAGGACGATTGCTCATTTCCGAGCCATTTTTGCCTGATCCGAATTTCGAACGGACCGTTGTATTACTATGCGAACACAACGATGAGGGATCTTTCGGTTTTGTCATGAACAAACCTTCGATGCTGCGGCTCAATGAAGTGATCGAAGACATCGGCTTTAGTGATATCGTTTTTGTAGGAGGTCCCGTTCAGCGTGATACGCTGCACTTTTTGCATCGCCATACAGAGCTTGAAAACGCTGTCGAGATCAGGAACGGAATCTACTGGGGTGGTGACTTTGAGAATCTCGCCATCCAGATCGACACTGCCCGGATCAAGTCAAACGACATACGATTTTACCTGGGATACAGCGGGTGGGGCCCCGGTCAGCTCGACGACGAACTGAAAGAAGATTCCTGGATTGTGTGCGACTACGTAACCGATGATCTGCTATTCGATACCGAGCCGTCCGAGATATGGAAAAAGGCGCTCGACAATATGGGCGGGCGTTATTCCGTGTTTTCCAAGTATCCGGTCGACCCGAGATTGAATTAGCCATTTTTGTTAACTTTACGTATAGCACCGTTAATTGAGGGTACCATGGAAATGGAGCAAGACAAGCGACAAGAGCCTGAACATGTTCAGGATACCGGAGTGGTTGAAAATAATCACGCGCACGACAATCATGTTGAGTCGGATGAAGCAGAACATGAGGAACATAATGACAACGACGATCATTCCGATGAGCATGATCATGCCGATCACGAGCACGTGGATTATTCCGGCTTTTCGCGTCAGGAGCTGCTGCAGGTAATCAAGGACCTCGTTAAGGAAAATAACTTTCGCCGTATCGACCACGTACTTCGTGAGATCAAGCCGGTGTATGACGATCTGAAAGACAAGGAGCGCTCAGCCGCGCTTGCGCGATTCATCGAGGGCGGGGGAGTGGCCGAAGATTTTGATTTCAAAAGCGACGACACCGACATCGCATTTGACGGAACCTACAAGCTGCTTCGCGACCGCCGTGCGCAGTTCTTCCGTGAACAGGAAGAACAAAAACAGGATAACCTCCGCCGGAAGGAAGAGCTGCTTGAAAAGCTTCGCGAGATATCCGATTCCATAGACAGCAACAATCAGTTTGAATCCTTCAAGGAACTTCAGAAAGAATGGAAGGCGATAGGACCGGTGCCCGGACCGCAGGCGAAAACACTGTGGGCGAACTATCACGCGCTGGTCGACAGGTTTTACGATAACCAGAGCATTTACTTTGAACTGAAAGAGCTTGACCGGAAACGCAACCTCGAAGCCAAGCTCGAACTTTGCGAACGCGCCGAAAAGCTCGCCGACGTAGAGATCATCAAGGATGCCATCCGCGAGCTGAACGAACTGCATCACGAGTTCAAGCATATCGGTCCGGTACCCGCTGAAGAAAAAGAATCCGTATGGCAGCGCTTCAAGGCTGCATCGGATGCGGTATACGCCAAACGGGATGCCTACCTGCAAAATCTGCAGAAAGAGCTGCAGGTGAACCTCGACGAAAAACAAAAGCTCGCTGACGATGTGCAGGAGTTCGCAAGTTACACGTCAGACCGTATTAAGGAGTGGAATCAGAAAACAAAGGAGATCCTCGAAATACAGAAACGCTGGGAGATCGTCGGCGGACTTCCACGCACCAAGGCAAAGGATGTCAACAAGAAATTCTGGGGCGCATTCAAGGCGTTCTTCAATAACAAGAACGCGTTCTTCAAAAAACTCGACGAAGAAAGGGAGCAGAACCTGAAACTGAAGAACGAGCTCGTCGAACGTGCGCTCGCCCTGAAGGAAAGCTCCGACTGGGAGAAGACCTCGAACGAATTAAAAGCGCTGCAGCAGCGATGGAAGGAGATAGGCCCCGTTCCGGAGAAACAGCGGGAAAAGGTGTTTCGCGATTTCAAGGAGGCATGTGATTTCTTCTTTGAGCAGCGCCGTAATCAGCACGGCAAGATCGAGTCCGAGCAGGCTGACAACCTCCGCGAGAAGGAACTCATCTGCGAAGAACTGGAACGCCATGCGGCGGATGGCACGGCGGCACCAAACCTGCTGCGCGATCTGCAGGATAAATACAACAACATCGGCTTTGTGCCACGCAGCAACATCTCCACGATCCGGAACCGGTACCATGAGGCTGTCGACAAGTTCGTGAAGGCCATCGAAGGGTTTAACGACGACGACCGCAGCAAGCTGATCCTGGAGAACCAGATCAGTGACCTGAAGAACGATCCGATGGCGGAGCGCAAGATCTACCAGAAGGAACAGGCGATCCGGAAGAAGATCGCCAAGGTTGAGAACGACATTTCATTGTGGAAGAATAACCTGGAGTTTTTCGGGCGTTCGTCGAACGCGGAAAAGGTTCGTGATGAATTTAATGAAAAGATCCAGCAGGCGGGCGATCATCTGAAGCAGCTAAAGGAACAGCTGCGGATGCTCCGTATGGCCGACACGCAGTAGGATAGCCTTCAGAAACAGCGTATTCCGCCGAAATCCTCAGATTTTAGGGGTCAAAATTTGTGAAAATGGATACTTAATCTATTTTTGCACCCTCTTTACGGAGAAAAGCCTCCTTAGCTCAGCTGGTAGAGCAACTGACTTGTAATCAGTAGGTCGTTGGTTCGATTCCGACAGGGGGCTCAGATACTTAAAACCGCGCTTGTTTCGCGGTTTTTTTCATTTTTGGGGACGAATTAGGGACGGTCGAGAAGTTCACACTTATCCGGTCCGGCAATAATGGCGACTATGTTGATGAAAGCGCTCATAGAGTTTTTGACGAAATGAGGCG
>CBKWFZ010000061.1:0-9953 GCA_966673785.1 uncultured bacterium | reverse complement strand
GAAGCGTCTGATAGACAACCTCGCCATTGCAGCTCAGGTCGTCCATGATCTCACGATCCATGGAGCGAATAGCGAAATCAGGCATTAATTCCCGCCTTTAGTAACACACTTTCAAGTGCAAGCCCGGGGCCGAACGCGGCGGACAGTATCCATGCGTCGTTATCTGCAGTGCTCAGCTGAGCAAAAATGTCGCGCAGCACAAATACAACGGTTGGGCTAGACATGTTTCCGAACCGGCGCAGCACCGAATAAGCAAAGGCGTTTCGCTGCGGTTCAAGGCTCAATTCGTTTTCAATGGCCTCCAGAATCTTTTTTCCGCCGGGATGAAAGGCAAAATAGCGAACCTCATCACGGGAAAGCTCAAGTTTGGCGAGCAGTTTATCGAGGAAACGCCGGATTTCCTGTCCAAGCAAATCGGGAACATAGGACGACAACCGCATTTCAAAGCCGAAATCCGATATCGACCACGCCATGTGCTTTTCACCGTTGAGCGCAAGATCGCTGTGGAACTGCTCGATTGATAACTTTCGATTGACATCAGATTCACCCTCAACAAGAATAGCGGCGGCTCCGTCTCCGAAGAGGGCATTTGCCAGGATGTTGTCGTCATTGGCATCGGGCTGGAAATGCAGGCTGCACAATTCCGTGCAGACCACCAACACCTTTGCACGCGGATTCGCTCTGCAGATCGCATCGGCTGATTTGAGCCCGTTGAAAGCGGCATAGCAACCCATAAAATTGATACATATCCTTTCAGTCTCCGTGGATAAGTCGAAGTGTTTTATCAGGTCGATGTCCAGTCCGGGGGCATACATTCCGGTACACGACACTACGACGATGTGCGAGATCGTTTTAAGGTCGAAATCAATACGTGAACTGCAAAGGTCGTCAACGGCAGCGATGCTCAGCGGGAGTGCATGCGCGCGATACAAATTCATTCGTTCCTGCGTACCGGGAAAACGGCCGGAGCCATTGTTGGGGTAGACATTGAAATCTTTTGTCCGGCCATAGTCCTCCAGGGCGGAGTGCCGTGATTCAATGCCACTCGCCCGAAAGACAGCCCGGATTTTTCTTGACTGGAATGCATCGGCATGCATGACACGCACCATGAACTCGGCAAGCTGATGTTGCTCAAAACGGTTCGAGGGATTCGCGGTACCGATTGAAGTAATATAACTCATCTATTCCGAAGGCGTAAAATACGCATTTAAAACCCTAAAATGGGTAGCTTTGTTTGACACCAGTTTCACTCTATGCTTTCTGCTTCATCATGGCTGCATCTTCGGATACCATTTTCTTACTTCCTGCTGCCAATCTACCTGTTCAGCCTGGCCATATCACCAAATTTCACAGGGCATTCGATACTCTGGACATTTCTTATCATTCATTTCTTCCTTTACCCTGCAAGCAACGGCTACAACAGTTACTTTGATAAAGATGAAGGCAGCATTGGTGGCTTAAGGAATCCACCTCCGGTGAAAAAAGGACTTTATTATCTGTCACTACTTTTTGACGTGATTGCTGTTGTTCTGGGACTGCTCCTCATTAACCTCACATTCGCGATCATGCTTTTCATCTACGGGATCGTGTCTAAAGCATATAGCCACCCATCTACCCGGATAAAAAAGTATGCCATTACCGGCTGGTTGATTACCGGAGTTTTCCAGGGTTTTTTTTCCGTTGTCATGTGTTATGTGGGGATCAACAACTTCCCTCTCGATGCAGTATTTGTTCCTGAAGTGCTGTGGGCTGGCGTTCTGACTAGCGGCATGCTTTGGGCTAACTATCCGATGACGCAGGTGTATCAGCATCAGGAGGATAGTGCTCGCGGCGATCGAACGTTCAGCATACTCCTTGGAATTCGCGGCACATTCATTTTTGCGGGCGCACTATTCACTCTGGTAACCGGTGGATTTGTTTTGTATTTCATCCGGTTTTTTACCAGCGTATACGCGGTCGCCTTTCCACTGTTCCTCTCACCGGTCGTTTTGTATTTTCTGTTGTGGTCCGCACGCGTATTTCGCGATGAGTCAAAAGCGGACTTCACGCATGCGATGTGGCTGAATTTTGTCTCAGCCACGTGCATGGGTGCATTCTTCGTCTATTTTTTTCTGGATTACACAAACGTAATTCAGGCGTTTCAATGATCAGCTGATCTCTGAGCCAACACGTTCCAGAAGCGACTTCGTTGCACGGATGCCCTCTTCTTCCGACAGGTTGTTGCCTTCATACTCAATGCCGATATATCCGGTGTATCCCGCATCCTTGACAACCTGAAGCATTTTTGTATAATCGGTTTCCACGCAGTTTCCGTTCTCGTCAAAGTCATTCGCTTTTGCACTAACGCCTTTTGCATACGGCATCATTTCCTGAACCCCCTTGTAACGATCATACCATTCGACGCAGGAATAACCTTCGCCCCGCTTTATACAGAAGTTTCCGAAATCAGGTAATGTTCCGCAGTTGTCCATTCCGGTCTTGGTGATTACCGATGCCAGCCATTCACCGTTGGATGAATAGCTGCCATGGTTTTCAACAATTACATTGATCCCGACCGGCTTGGCAAATTCAGACAGCATGCGTAAGCCATCGGTGGCCGCGGCTGCAACTTCTTCCGCCGTTCCTTCACCATAGGCGTTAACACGGATTGAATGGCAACCGAGGAACTTCGCGGCCTCGACCCACTTCTTGTGATTCTCTACCGCTTCGTTTCGTTTCTTCTGATCGAGTTCCCCGAGATTGCCTTCTCCGTCGCACATGATCAGGACACTGGTTACGCCATTGTCGTCACAGCGTTTCTTGAGGTCGGCCAGATACGTTTGATCCTTTGCCTTATCCTTAAAAAACTGATTCACATATTCCACCGCGCTAATCCCAAAATCATTTTTCGCTTTCGCCGGAAAATCAAGATTCGTCAACTGCCCCCCAAAGAGCGCTTTGTTCAGGGACCATTCGGCCAGCGAAATTTTGAAGAAGGGAACTGCGGTTTTGGCTGATGTCGTCGCTGTGGAGTCTGCCGTACCTCCGCTTTCAGATGTCTTATTGCCGCATGAAGAAAGGAATGAAGTTCCCGCGGCTGCACCGAACGTTATTAATCCAAGTGACTTGATGAAATCTCTTCTGTTGTTTTCCTGGTTGTTCATGACGTGGTTGGTTAAAAAACGAATTCAGGGAAGTTAGGACTAAAATAGAGAGACGCAAAACTAATTTTAGTCAAATGGTTTTCCATGGGTATTTCGGATCATCGTCATAGCCACAGGGCGCGCATAAATAGCAAGGTTAACAGCGAGGGCCGACGCCGTTTCCGATCCGAATAGCCTCTGCAATTGCCGCCCCGCCCACAAACGCATGCTAAAGTTTGTCATCCATGATTTTGCATAGTCCAACTCCAACTGGTTCCTGGAGTAGTGCGCAGTGGTGCAAAACCGTGCGACAAGTTCCGCTGCCAACCTGGATGCCCGCATTGCCATCGCCATCCCGTTGCCGCACAACGGTGTAATCATGCCTGCTGAATCCCCCACCATCAAAATATGGTGCTCAACCGGCGACTTGTTCTCGAATGAAATTTCATTGATCGTTTCGGGCTTTTCAGAAAGAAAGTCAGCATTTCGAAAGATATTCTTTAGTAACGGGTTTCTGAACAATACCTCCGTCTCCATTTGGGGAATGCTGCCATGCTGCTTCAGCTTATCGCGGTGAACGAGGTAGCAAAGGTTCGACTTGTTGTCTTCAACGTTGCTTAGGCCACAGTAGCCGCCGGGGAAATTGTGAAGCGCAATGACGTCATCGGGATGGTCGGTCCTGATGTGATATTTCACACCGACGTATGGCGAACGCTTTCTGATAAATTCGCGGTTCGATTTAACATCGATATTGGCACGTTTGCCGTAGGCGGCAATCACCACATCAAATTCATGCGTACTATTGTTAACCCTTACGCGAAATACATCGCTTTCGAAGTCAATTCGTTCCACATTAGCATTTACGGTGACTGAAACGCCGGCCCTGATTGCTTCCTGATATAAAAAGTTATCGAAGGAATAACGGCTGATTCCGAATCCACCGAGATCCAGCGGAAGTACCTTGTACTTTCCGGAGACGGAGCTCAACTGAAACCTGCTGATTCGCGGGGGGTTGAATCCGGAGGGGAAAAGACCTATAGATTCGAGAAACGGAACGGCCTCGTTCGATATGTATTCTCCACATACTCTGTGAAAGGGATACCGCTTCTTCTCAAAAAGGTGGCAGGGTATTCCCGCTTTCGCGAGCTGTATGGAAGTGAGAAGTCCGGCGATTCCCCCACCCACAATTGCAACTGTCTTCATTTCACAGCTTTTTTAATCGGGTTAAAGTTTTCACCATTAAGCACCCGCTGGCACAAAATTTATGCAGTGCCTGCTACCACTATACGTGAAGCACTTCAATATACCTCTTAAATGATGAGTTGGGCCATGAAATCACTATTTTCCCCCGCACAGAAACCACTAAACATTTTGCTGGTAGGGAACAATCCTATCGAGATGAGCAACGTCGTGGAGAAACTCCGGCAGGTACGGAAACATCGGATTGTCACGGAGATAGCCTTCGACATTAAGTCGACCCTGGAAAGACTCATGCACTTCCGGCCAAACTTTATCCTCATTGACGACAACCTCGGAAGGACGGGGTTGGAAGAGACGGTGCATGCTCTTGCCTCCGAGCGGAAGACTAAAGACATACCGATCACGGTATTGAAAAACTCGAACTACCGCGAGATAACGCCAGCGTCAGGGATTCTTGATTATCTGTTAAAGCAGAATATTTCGGCTGACTCGCTTTACGGCACGATCCGTAATGCACTTCGGATGAAACGAACACAAAGTCTGCTACTCCGTGCATACGCAAAAAACACCAGGTGGCTAAGGAGGTCGTCGGCAAAAAGGTCAGATCTGGTCCGCTAGTACAAATTCCTTCTTCAGCCGAACGCCCTCGCGAAGAATCTCAAGCCGGATTCTTTTACCGGGCTTCCTGTTGAGGATCGCCAGTACATAATTGAGATCCATGAGAGCGAGTTGCACGCCGTTCATGGTGACTATCTCATCCCCGACCCGCAAGTCCGAATTAAACGCGACTGAGCCCTGGCGTACGCCGGTAACCTCGAACACATTTAGTTTCGCACCCTTTGATTTTACAGTCAACCCGCTGAGGTTGTAATGGAAATCCTTTTTGAAGTCAGCATTTTTCTTGAGATAAACCATCTCGCTGGGAAAATCGAAGATGATTGTAAACCGGCTCATGATTTCTCCACCAAGCGTACCGTTGCGAAACACTTTGAATAAAGTTGAGTCACTGTAGCTGTTGGGATCCGGAAAGTTTGTTATTACGCCGTTGAGCTTGTATGATCCGATCGCGAGCGATTCGATCCTTCCCGCCTTGCCCGTTATCTCACCTCCCAGCCCTCTGCCGATCGTACTGCTCACCGTGTTCTCGGGAACCTTGATTTTCTCATCCGAGGTCGGATCGAGCAACAGGGCATGGCTTGCGCCGGAGTCCATGAGCAGTTTTCCGGTAAAACGCACACCGCCTGGCAATACCAGCGGAACCATCGCATAGGGTTTTGTGTCTTCGATCTTGATCGGGATGCGCTGAAACTTTCGCTTTAGTCTGAACCCTTCCGGGGAATACAGGGTTAGAATGCGCTTTTCATAGTCAACCTTTACAATGAAGCGGCTGAATAGTTCATAGCCAAGGATACCGTGCACGTCAGTGCCCAGGTAGTTCCGAAGTTCGAGGTAATCCTGATCAAGAACCAGCAATGCATGCCCTCGGCCTTCAACGCCGGGGAGGGTGAGGGACACGTTGTTGGTCACGTAGGCGTCAACCATTTTTTCACCGCCCGGGCCGGTAAGGGAGTACTTCCGGGAATAGGCCAGATTCAGGATGTCACTGAATGATTTTTGAGTAAGGATGGCAGTTCGGACGCCGGTGTCGAGAATGAACTTAAGCGGCAGAGTTCCATTGAGAACGACCGGCACAACGACCAGATTATTGTACGTTTCGATAGGGATTTCAACCTTCTTCTTTCCTCCGGTGATGGAAAAACCGAGACCCTGGGCGTTTGCAACAGCGCCCGTGCAAAGAAGGATGACAACAAGTAAACCCGGTAACGGACAAATCTTTCCCACAGGTTCAATATAGCAAGAAAACGGTGAGCAAACGTTTTCGCGCAGCGCAATTACTTGGACGGATCAACCCACTCCGGTTCGAAGCGGATCGTCAGAACTTATTGTCGTGACGATTCTTGCTGACCTTGTTGTTCGGGAAGATCCAGGGTGATGCAATAGCAAGAAGGAACAAAAAGATCACCACCCAAAAAGGCCACCAGGAAGAAAAATCCATAACAATTTCTTTTAAAGAACGTAAAAATAGACTCAACCCTGGAAATATTGCAAGAAGCGTAAGAAAATTGTTTTTTTAAGTTCCAGAAGCCTATGCGAAGATTCTTGATTTTTGTGGGCGTTGCCCTTGTAATCCTCATTATCCTGGGTTGGGGTGTGTCGCTTTTTAACACCCGGCAAACGAAATCCAGCAGCCCGGAGGATAATATTCGTTTTTCATCGGCGGATCTGGAGATCAACGTCTTCTATAACCGTCCCTTCAAGAAAGGAAGGAAGATTTTCGGTGGCCTGGTGCCCTATAACAAGGTTTGGCGGACAGGTGCAAACGAAGCGACGACTTTTGAAACCAATAAAGAACTTACGATAGAAGGCAAGTTGCTGCCACGCGGCAAATACTCGCTCTGGACCATCCCGAAAGAAGACACGTGGACAATCATCTTCAACAGCGAATTCGGCCAATGGGGTATCAATTCCGACGGTGAAGCAAACCGGAATCCCGATCTTGATGTCCTTCAGGTTGAAGTTCGTTCCCTGAAGCACGACAAGGAATTTGAACAATTCACAATCTCATTCGAGAAGCTTGGCGGTGACGCCGAGATGGTATTGTTGTGGGACAATACGCTTGTTTCGATGCCCTTTTCATTCTAGCGCCTTACCGCAGATTGTATATTTTAGCTTTAATCGTGGTGACAGGTGTTACCTCGTCATTTTCGATGGCGTTTACCATCATCGTCAGCTGTTCGGCATTGACACCCTCGCCGATCAGAAAGCCTGTAATCGCACGGGCTTTTGCGAGCGTGCGATCGTTGTGGTAGATCGTTGAGTACGTAACGGAATCACTTACAACGGCACCCGTACTGTCTGTCAGGTGCAACGTGTCCGAAAGTTCGATTACTTCACTGAGATCCGGGTCGCTGCGTTCCGAGGATTCGCGATAACCCTCAAGAAGGACCTGGATTTCGAAACCGAGATGAGGGTTGGCCTTTGCAAGGCGGGATAGACGCTTCAGCTCCTGCGTTGTTCCCGGATCGATTTGATCGGAGTATGGCTGGAACGCAAGGATATCAAGCTTGATCTCATCACCGGCTGCCGGCGGTCCAATCACGACATCGACCTTTTCAATTTGTTTGATTTTCTCGCCTGTCACATCCAAAAGCATGGTGTGAAACAGATGTTCACTTTTTTCCGGATCGAACGCGACTTCATAGGTGGACCCTTCGGGAAGATAGAAAAAGAAAGAGCCATCCGCGTCCGGTCTCAGCGAGCGGATGCGCTTGCCGCTGAACACATCCACCGCGGAAATGTACACAGGCACGGATGAGCCGTCGCGATCGTGTACCGTTCCTGTCACTTTAGTCAGACTTTTGGGTTTAAACTCAGCCGGAATCAGAAACTCGGTGAGCTGCCAGTTATTCCTCGCGCCGCGCGCTTCCTTCAGGATATAACGACCCAGCGCGTTGACAGACACATATTGATCGTCGCGTTCTGTATTGACAAAATCAAGCGGTTCAGGGTCGCTCCATTTTCCATCGCGAATACGCGTGATGTAGAGATCCATTCCACCCTTTCCTGACGGAAACTTGTCTGACGAAAAGATAAGCGTCTCCTTGTCGGCAAGGATGCGCGGCGTTTGTGAGTTTCCTGTATTGATGAACGCCGGCAACTCCTCGGGCTCTTCCCACTGACCGTTTGGTTTCTTCGACGCGCGAAAGAGTTTGCATCCCTCGGCCTTTTCGGTGTTCATTTTGTCACAGCGCATGAAATATATCGTCATGCCGTCAGGCGTCAGCGACGGACATGCTTCATTTGTTCTTGAATTGATTGGCAACATCAGGTTCTCAGGATTCGACCAGGTGTTTCCTTTGAGTTCCGATACGAAAATGTCATAACCTCCGATAACGGGTGACTTCGCCGAGGTGACGTACATTTTCCTTCCATCCGCACTAAGGGCGTATCCCCGTGTGAAATTCAGACGATTGCTGAGATGTTTGGGTAATTCTTCCGGAGTCTTCCAGTCCGTCTCCCTCGACGTGTAGGAAACGATGTATTGACCATCCGTACCATTATCCGAGATAAAAACGATCGCGTTTCCGTCCGCGCTAATAAACGGCGCAAAGAGATTCAGCGAAGGATGGTTTATAATCCCGGGTAAACGTCTCACCGGCTGCTGTGCCTGCGCGCTCAGACACGCAAGGATCCATGTCAGGCCAAAAACGGAAAATTTCATTTTGCGAGCTTTGTGCTAAAATACATAATTCTTGCAGCTAGCTGATCTGCAAAATCAGGTCCATTTTAATTTCCGGGTTTTTGGGGGCAGACAAGGCTTTTTCAGCTTTGCGTAGTACCTTCGCTCTCAGATCGACGATAGTTATGATTCAGGTAATTCCTTCTATTGCAATCCGTAAGGGTAAAGTGGTGAAAATGCGCAAGGGAGATCCCTCCAGTGAGAAGGCGTACGATGAAAACCCGCTCGACCTTGCGCGCCGTTTCGAAGATCATGGTATTGAAGTCGTTCATCTCGTCGATCTTGATGGCGCAGAAAAAGGCTCGCCCAAAAACTGGCATGTACTTGAAGCGATTGCCGGACATACCGATTTGAAAATTGATTTTACAGGCGGGATCAGCACCGATGGTGACATCAGCAAAGCGTACGAATTCGGCGCCGATTACATAACAGCTGCAAGTATCGCCGTTACTGATCCTGAATTGTTCGCATCATGGATTATCTCCTACGGCAGGGAGAAGATGACTCTCGGTGCCGATGTTGTTAACCGTGAATCGAAGGAGTTGCTGTTTCGTGGCTGGCAACGGAAATCCCACGTTACTCTTTTCGATCATCTTGAATTCTTCTATTCAAAAGGACTCAAATACGTCAAGTCAACTGATGTCTCCCGTGACGGTGTTCTCGAGGGACCTGCATTTGATTACTATCAGGACATACTCACAAAATTCCCCGATTTATGTGTTCTCGCAAGCGGTGGTGTTCGCGGCGTAGATGACATCAGGCGTTTGAACGAGATGGGAATATTTGCAGTCATTTTTGGTAAGGCCTACTATGAGGGGATTTTGAGTCTGAAAGACCTTGAACAGTTTCTTGTCAAGAAGGAGGCGTAATCGGTGCTTTGCTGCATGAGGGACGATCACTCGAGGATGTCCTGCATTTTATACTTCTGAATCAGATAGTACAGGAAATTGAAAGACAGGATTGAATCGTCAGTCTGATTTCGCGGTTTGCTCTCATCCTTGGGAATCGCCGGGGCGGGCTTAACGACATTACGAGACGACAACGTCTTGCTGCTTGTGGAATCTCTTACTTGCTGAACCTGAGTGGTGGGACGCTTTTTATCCGGATCTGACGGTGGTGTGAGAATCACATCCCTTTCCCGCAACTCTTCCGTATCGTAGCTTTCGAAGCTAGGGCTGCCCGATTCCTGCGCTTTCGCCCATGAATTGACGATAACGAGGAGCAACGCAGAAACGATAAAACGCAAGAGGTTCTTCATTGGTAGCGGGCCAGGTGAAAGAAGTAACGACCCAATTAAATTTTTTGTTTCGGAAAAGTACACAATTTATGTA
>CBKWFZ010000060.1:0-9954 GCA_966673785.1 uncultured bacterium | reverse complement strand
ATTGTCGGCGGCAGCGCTCCGGTGGACAAGCCCCTGGTGTTAGAGACAATCGACGAACTCAAGAGCGAATACTTCCTTCAAAGACGCGAGCTGGGTGTGATTAATGTCGGACCACCTGCAGAAATCACCGTAGATGGAAAGCGGTATCAACTCGGATACAAGGAAGCTCTCTATGTCGGAAAAGAAAGCCGCGAAGTGGTCTTCCATCCCGCGCGTGAAGGACAGGCGCTCTTCTATTGGAACAGCGCGCCTGCACATCAGAAATACCCGACGCGAAAAGTCTCCCTTGATGAAGCCGATACCGCCGTAATGGGCAGTGCCGAAACGTCCAATCACCGCACCATCCGCAAACTCCTTGTGAGCACAGTGCTTCCCGTGTGCCAGCTTCAAATGGGGCTTACGGAATTGCACAGCGGCAGCATCTGGAATACGATGCCCCCGCATACCCATGATCGCAGAATGGAAGTTTATTTCTATTTTGAGGTTCAGCCGGAACAGGCGGTCTGTCATTTTATGGGTACACCTTCCGAGACGCGGCACATCTGGATGCAAAATAATCAGGCGGTGATCTCACCACCCTGGTCAATTCACAGCGGCGCCGGTACCGCCGGCTATTCATTTATATGGAGCATGGCGGGAGAAAATCTCGACTACGGCGATATGGATATAGTCAGACCTAATGCGTTGCGATAAAATTATATGAACGACCTTTTTAGTCTGACGAATAAACGGGCATTGATCACCGGCGCTACGCATGGACTGGGTATGGCAATGGCGAAAGGCCTTGGCATAGCCGGTGCCGAACTGATTATCAATGGCCATTCACCGTCGCGTATGGATGAAGCGCTCGCGGCTTACCGAAATGCCGGACTTTCCGCATTCGGTTATGTGTTTGATGTAACCGATGAAAGCCAGGTCCGGGACGCGATCGACGCAATCGAGCATGAACGCGGTCCTGTTGACATACTTATAAACAACGCGGGCATCATCAAGCGGATTCCGGCACTTGAAATGCCGGTGGAAGATTTTCGCGCGGTTATCGACGTCGACCTTGTGGCGCCATTTATCGTCGCCAAGCATGTAGCCGCGGGAATGATTCAGCGAGGCGGGGGCAAGATCATTAACATCTGTTCGATGATGAGTGAACTCGGACGCAATACCGTTTCCGCATACGCCGCAGCGAAGGGCGGGCTCAAGATGCTGACAAGAAATCTGGCCACGGAATGGGCGCGCCACAACATCCAGGTAAATGGAATCGGTCCCGGATATTTCGCAACCGATCAAACCGAACCGATACGGAAAGACGGTCACCCATTCAACGAGTTTATCATCAATCGTACTCCGGCAGGGCGGTGGGGAGATCCCGACGACCTGATCGGTACAACGGTATTCCTGGCCTCGCGTGCAAGTGACTTCATCAACGGACAAATAATCTACGTCGATGGCGGCATCCTGGCAACAATCGGCAAACCCGCAAATGAAAAATAAGGTAACCTCAGCAACAGAACTTCGACCAATACCTAAACAAGGAGTGATCCTATGGTATGAAAAATGAAAAGGCAACTATTCACGACATTGCGCGAAAGCTGAATATCACGGCTTCAACAGTTTCGCGCGCGCTTAATGACCACCCGCGCATAAGTCTTGAAACAAAAAAAGCCGTCATCAAAGTTGCGCGAAAACTCAACTATCAGCCGAACAATATCGCCGCCGCGCTTCGAAACGGAAAGAGCAACATCATTGGTATCATTGTTCCAACTGCTGACCGTAGTTTCTTTTCGTCGGTGGTGCGTGGAATTGAAGAGATTGCCAACAAGGCGCGTTACAACGTGATGATCTGTCAAACCTATGACAACTATGAGAAAGAGGTCGCCACGGTCGAGGCGTTGCTCAACGCCCGGGTCGACGGGATTATCGCCTCACATGGCAAAGAAACCGCAAACTTCGATCACTTTCTTAAGGTCAAGGAGCGTGGCATTCCGTTAATTCTTTTCGATCGCTCAAACGACGAACTGGAAGTCAGTCATGTCGTGATCGATGATTTTCTTGGCGCGTACAAAGCTACCGAGCACCTCATTCAGCAGGGTTGCCGCCGGATCGCGCATTTTACCAACATCAGAAAGATTTCCATTTACAAGGAGCGTCTGCGCGGGTATCGCGAAGCACTCCTGGCCAACGGTCTTGAGTACAATGAACAACTGGTCGTAGAAAGTAATCTTCAGCTTGAAGACGGCAGAACCAGCATGGAGCGGCTGCTCAAACTCCGGCAAATGCCTGACGCAGTTTTCTCCGCCAGCGCTCTCGGTGCAGTCGGTGCAATGCAGGTTATCAAGGAACGAAACATAAAGATCCCGCAGCAGATCGCCCTTGTCGGATTCAGTAACGAGGTGTTCACATCGTTTACCGAACCCAGCCTGAGTACAGTCGAACAGCACAGCTTGCGTATTGGAAATGCCGCTGCGGAAATATTTCTGGAGGAAGTGGCCCTGCGAAACAAAAAGTTTATTCCCCAGAAGGTAGTGCTCAAGCCGGAACTTATCGTACGTGACTCATCACGGAGAAAAAAATCAAGCTAATAAACGAATGCATACGATGAACACTGTCGCCCCAGCAAAACTAAACCGCCACAAAGTTCCTCACGCAGATTATCCCGTGAAGGTGCTTCAGTTCGGCGAAGGAAATTTCCTTCGGGCATTCGCCGACTGGATGATCGATATTATGAATGAAACGACAGGTTTTGCAGGGATGGTGCAGATCGTGCAACCGCTTCCGCAGGGAATGGGTGAGGTGATCAATGAGCAGGACGGACTTTATCACGTAGTGCTCCATGGCATCGAAGCGGGAAGTCTCGTTAGAAATACGCGTTTGATAACGTCTGTTAAAGGTGTGATCAATCCCTACAACGATTTTGAACAGTTTCTTCGTCAGGGACAGAACCCCGACCTCAAATTCATAATCTCGAACACCACCGAGGCTGGCATAACCTTCTCCGCTGACGACAAGGAACCTGACCGGATTTCACAAACGTACCCCGGCAAACTAACATCGTTGCTCTACCATCGTTTCCGGACTTTCAGCGGGAGCGTTAACAGCGGTCTGATCTTTCTTCCGTGTGAACTGATCGACCGGAATGGTGACAAACTCAGGGAAGCGATTCTCATGTACGCAGATCACTGGAAGCTCCCTGACCAATTCCGTGAGTGGATTAATGATCACAACGTCTTTTGCAACACCCTGGTTGACCGTATCGTGCCAGGCTTTCCCGCAGACATCATCGCGGACATCTGCCAGGAAACCGGCTACGACGACAGGATCGTTGTAAAAGCAGAGCCGTTTCATTTGTGGGTGATCGAAGGACCCGCGTTCATCCGCGAGCATTTTCCTGCGGACATTGCCGGACTCGAAGTGAAGTTCGTTGGCAATCTCGGCCCATACCGGACGCGGAAGGTCCGGATACTCAATGGCGCGCACACGGCTATGGTACCCGTTGCGTACCTTCGCGGACTCAGGACCGTGCAGGAGACAATCGATAACCCGGAAATGGGTCGGTTTATCAACGACATTGTGTTCAATGAGATCATCCCCACGCTCGACCTGCCTGAAGATGAACTCAAATCTTTTGCGGCAAGTGTGTTGGACAGGTTCAGAAATCCTTATATCCGTCACGAGCTTTCAAGCATCGCGTTGAATTCGATCTCAAAGTTCAAAGTGCGAGTATTGCCCTCGTTGCTTGAGTATCAGAAGCGCAAAGGAACAGTTCCACCATTGCTTGCACGTTCGTTCGCGGCGATGATCCGTTTCTACAAAGGAGAATACCTCGGGACTGCCGTACCGGTGAATGATTCGGCTGACATCCTTGAGTTCTTTAAACGCGTGTGGTCAAATCCGGCACCGGAAGTTGTGACGGAGCAGGTACTATCCAATAAATCCCTTTGGGAAATAAATCTGTTAGGCATTCCGGGCCTTAAGGATGCCGTGGTAAACGAACTCGTGCTTCTCGATGAATTATGACAACCGGGTCAGCAGCGAATAGGCCATTTCGAGCGATGCTACCAGTTCTTCCAGTTTTACAGGTTTAGCAATGTAGTCGTCCATCCCTGCAGCAAGACAAATATCGCGGTCTTCCTGCATCGCGTTGGCCGTCATGGAAATGATAACTGGTTGTTTACCGCCCCCGCTACGAATCCGACGCGTCGCCTCCAGACCATCCAGCCGCGGCATCTGAACATCCATGAAGATTACATCGCAGGATGATTCGTGTGCAAGTTGAACCGCCTCCTCTCCGTCACCGGCGATGATCAAATCCTGATATCCCAACTTTCCCAAAGCGCGGACGATGAGTTTCTGATTGATAAGATTGTCTTCCGCGATAAGGATTTTCATGGGATGCTTTCCCGAGAAGTCAGCCGGGAGTACCGATGCCTGTGCCGATCCGTTTTCAGATTCGGGCGTTCCGTTGCGTAATGATTTTTCCACCGCACTCCAGAGTTGCGAGAACCTTACCGGTTTTTGAACGCTGGCGGCAACTGCATCACATCGCTTTACGACGGCATCATCGCCTGGGGCAGTGAGGATGACCACCGGAACCCCGCGTTTCGTTAATTGAATTGCATTTGCAAGGTCAACGCCGTCCATATCCGCCAGCTTTGCATCCGCGATTACGAGATCGATTCCCTCCTGCCCTATGCGCAGTGCTTCCCGGCCAGAACCCGCGATAACGGGAATCATTTTCCAGTTCGAAATCAGGTTTGAGAGAATCTCAACGCGCGTCCTGTTATCATCGACAAGCAGTACTTTTTTTCCTTTTGAAACCTCCAGCTTAACCGGCGTAGCCACATGCACAGGCTGAGCGGCGATACCGAATGGCACGGTGAAATCGAATACAGTTCCACTTCCCTCCTGACTTTCAACGGAAATGCTTCCTCCCATTAAATCGACAAGACGTTTGCTGATCGCCAAACCAAGACCCGTGCCACCGTACTCGCGTGTAGTTGATGCATCTACCTGCGAAAAGGGCTGGAACAAGCGGGACAACCTTGATGACGGAATCCCGATACCGGTATCGGTGACACGAAATCCAACCATCACGCGTCTTTGTGAAGCGTTGCGAAGTTCAACCTTCAGAAATACATGGCCGCGCGTAGTGAACTTCAGTCCGTTACCGACAAGATTTATGATCACTTGTCTGAGTCGATGACTGTCGCCAACAACTTCCGCAGGCAGACGGGGGTCAAGCTCAACAAGCAAGTCGAGTCCCTTCTCCGTTGCGAGACCTGCGAACAGATCGATCACGTTTTCCATAGAAGGTCGCAAACCAAACGCATGCTCATCAAGTTCAAGTTTGCCGGATTCGATTTTTGAAAAATCAAGAATGTCGTTTATCACCGTGAGCAGTGTTTCACCGCTTGCGAGTATGCTGTCTGTGTACTCCTTCTGTTCCGGAGTAAGTTTTGTTTCTCTAAGCAGGGAAGCCATGCCGAGCACGCCGTTCATCGGCGTCCGGATTTCATGACTCATCGTCGCAAGGAAGATCGTCTTCGCCTTGTTGGCACGTTCCGCTTCTTCCCGGGCAGCCTCCGCTTCTTCTTTTTTGTTCAACGTTTCTTTCTTTTGATGCTCAAGCTCGCTATTGAGTCGTTCAAGGAAGCCTGTTTTTGTGCGGAGCTCCTCATTGACAACTTTCAACTCCATGTTCAGGGACTGCTGTTCCGTATTCAGCGCAAGCAGGTTTTTCGCCTGGCTTTCGAGGATCTCCTTCTGCTGGTTCACCTCTTTTGTCCGGATACTCACCACGGTCTCAAGGCGGTCTTTCTGCTTTGCGAGATTGCGGACCTCCAGTCGCACCAAACCATAGATCCCTATACTAACCAATACGACAACGGAAAGCCTGAACCACCATGTCTTCCAGAATGGTGGAGAAATTATGACGACGACGGAAGCACCTTGTTCATTCCAGAGTCCGTCGTTGTTGGAAGCGATGACGCGGAAAACGTACTTGCCCGGATCGAGATTTGTGTACGTTGCACGGCGTTCGGCACCGATATAGTTCCAGTCGCGGTCGAAGTTCTCGAGTTTATACGCGTAACGATTTTTATCCGCCAGTGTAAAATTAAGCGCCGCGAACTCAAAGGTTATGACCGACTGATCGTAGCTTAGTCTCACCTCTTTTGAAGTCTGGATAGATTCTGTGAGGGGGCTGTCAGGCTCACCCGGAGCGATACTACGGTTGAACACCTGCATATCCGTGATCACAACGGGGGGTACATACGGATTACCCTTGACACTATCGGGAACGAAAACGTTAAAACCATTGATACCGCCGAAGTATATCCTTCCATCCGATGCCTTGAATGAGGCGCCACGGCGGAACTCAGAACCGCCAATCCCTTCGAAATTAATAAACTTTCCGCTGGAAGGAATATACTTTGTGATGCCGAGGTTGCTGCTGATCCAGAGGTTGCCGTGGTTGTCTTCCTGGATTCCATGAACGAAATTATTAAGCAATCCTTTTTTCTCGTCAAACAGTACAAACCTGCCGGAAGACTGGTCATACAAGTTGAGCCCGCCTCCCATCGTGCCAACCCAAAGGCGGTTATTGTGATCAACCAGCATGGTTGAAACGAGGTCGTTGGACAGACCCTTGCTATCCCGATCATACACCTCAAAACGGCCGGTCTGAGCATCGTATCGGGTTACTCCGCTGCCGAATGTAGCGACCCAGATCTTGTTTGCGCTGTCGCGTACAATTCCGCTGATGTAGTCGTTAGCCAGGGAACCTTCAACCTGTACGTCGTATTTGAAAACCGCTGCGTCACCTCCCGGAGTCAGTCGCGTAACGCCACCACCGAGAGTGCCAACCCACACGGCACCACGCTCATCTTCTGCAAAAGCGTACACGTGGTCATTACTAAGCTTCGGCTTCGACGTATGCGTCGCGATCGTTTCAACGCGGTGATTTGCCGGATCGTAAATTGCGAGGCCGCCACCATAGGTTCCGATCCAGAGCCGTCCAGACCTGTCTTTATGCAGCGACACAATCACCTTATTATGAAGTAAAGAATTCCCTTCGAAAACAGACGTTTTTCCTGTTTGCGGATCAAACCATTCCAATCCGCCACCATCGGTACCGACAAGAATTCGTTTGTCGACTTCGGCGAAGCAATTCACGAGTCTTGTTTTAGTCACGTGGTGTTCAAACGGCGCTTCGTTTCTGTCAAAAAACAGGATACCTCCGGCGGTTGTCCCAAGCCAGAGGATGTCGGTGTTGTCGCGATAAATTGACAGTACGCTTTTGGCGCTCACTTCCTTTTGATCGTCTTCCGCTACCAGTTCTTTCGTCTCGCCCGTGTTAACGTCGAGGCGCTTCATTCCGCTGTTTTCCAGGGCCACCAATAATTCGTCCGCGTTGTTGGCGTAGATAGCAAACACATTTGTGCCTGGATCATTCCCGGAAGCTGCGGGATACATTTGGCGGAAGTTGCCGTTTTCGTAAAGATCTACGCCACGGTTTGTTCCTATCCAAAGCCGGTCCCGCGCATCGATACAAAGTGTATTGATAGCATCACTGCCAATGGATGTCGCGCCGACGCCCTTGCGGTATCGTCTGACCGCGTGGCTTTCTGTTTCAAAATAATTCAGGCCATGGTCGCGTGTAGCCACCCAGAGATTATCATTCTTGTCGAGGGCCAGCGAGGAGATCGTATTGTGGGAGATTGAATTGACGCTGTCGGCGACGTAGAAGCGCCTAAACTGTTTCCGCTCCGCATCGAGCATAGTCAGGCCCCAGTAGGTACCGATCCATAAATTACCCTTGCTGTCTTCAACGATTGACGTTATTCCGTTATTCGAAATCGTGTTGTTATCATCAAGATGAATAAAATGTTGGAAACTATCGCTTCGCGGATCGTATCGGCTCAGCCCACCGCCGTTTGTGCCGACCCAAAGCGTGCCGTTCCGGTCTTCAAGAAGACAGTTTATTCCATCGTTGAGCAGCGCCGTCGAATCACCCGGCTGAACCCGGTACGCATGGAACCGATAACCATCAAAGCGATTGAGGCCATCTTCGGTCCCGAACCACATGAATCCACGCCGGTCCTTGAGTATGCACTTGACTGTGTTTTGCGACAGCCCTTCCCGAATGCTTAACCGTCTGAAAGACGAATAATTCTGTCCTGAACATACATACGCGGACAAAAGCAAAATAACGGTGAGAAACGAAGCCCATAAGTGGGTTCTGTTTTCAGGTACGTTATCAGGCGCAACCAGGTACTTTCCGCCGCGTTTCGCAGAGAAAGAATGCACAACGCCGGAAAACAATCTTCGGACCCAAAGAAACTCCCGCCATTCAAACAGGTCTTGACTTTCAGCGTTCATCGGATTACAAAATATTCAATTCAATGGTTGTTCGCTAACCCACCCGATATGGAAGATAGAATGTCGCTTTATCCGATTGTAAGTTCACTATGGAATCAAACCGTTTAGTGACGGAATGGGGCAATTGGTTGATTTTCTTACAATTCCTTCAGACGTGTTTGATATTGCACCGGCGCGGAAACGGCCTGGCATATAAATTTCTGCTACCGCGATTAATTACCATGAGCCATGGCAGTCACCTATGAAAAGCTGATCGAGGCGCACCAGCGGTCCCGGGAAAAGGGAACCGCGACCGGATTGCGGATTAAGGGAAGAAAAAGTCTTCTGATAACGACAATAACGGAGGTTTCACCCATGCCACATAAGGTGACCGTGACAGTGAACACAGAAACCATTTATGGTGAATTCCTTTCGTCACCGGAAATTTCTGTGGACGACATCGAGGAAGTCGTTCCTTTACGAATCCGGTATAACGATCCTTTTTACGAGTATTTACGGGAGCTCCGCAGAAATATCAGAAGTATTCGTGAGAATGCGGGTCTTGAAAGCAATCCGTCTATTTCCGGATCGCGTCATGCTTTAGAATCTGTTTCAGGGCAGTAACGAGAACGTCAAAGCTCTCGGGCTTCGTAAGAAAGTCAGCGCCAAGTTCCCGGCACGCGCGAATCTGATCCGCATCGCGCGTGGTAGAATAAATTATCACCGGAATGCGCATATAAGCATCGTTGTTCTTTATTTCCTCAAGACATTTACGTCCGTTCATCAACGGCATGTTGATATCAAGAAAAATGTAATCGGGAAGCCACTCGTTCCGCTTCAGTATCTTTAATGCTTCCAGACCGTTATACGCCTCGACGCAGGCAATTGACGAATCGATCTCAGCGACCGCCTGCCCGAAAAGTTCCATATCTTCGGCATCATCATCGACGATAAGAATGACCATTCCTTTTTTACTTTGATCCAATATATCAATATAGGAAGGTATTCAAAACGTCATTGCTGTGACTGGCTGATATTTTTCTTTGTTATTCTGAAATATGTTACTGAGCGAAAACGGTCCAGACGATGCTTGCGAGCGCAACACCACCCGCAATACCCGAGATAACGTATATGATTTTGCTGGTCTTGTTCCTCTTCAGAAGAGTGCTTACCAGTTCCTGCGCCGCCCGCTCTTTTTGCGCAGAAAGTTTAAGTTGCTGCTCCATTTCAAGAACGCGGTTTTTCAACCGGGCATTTTCCCACTCGAAGCGCCTTAAATTTTTATCGGATTCGATATACTCACGCTGACTCTCCTTTCTCAGTAACTTCTGATACAGGGACCATCCGCCAAAGTTCGATATCTCAAGTCCCTTTCCGGTAATAACTCTCGCTTCGCGGACGATCTTGATCAGGCCTTTCTCCAACATTACCTGATCAACGAGATAGCTATCCTCGTCCAGTACTTCCACCTCGTACAAGGCACGGGCATCAAGCGTGAGGATTGGTGCCATCGCGATCTTGTGAAGAAAGTAATCGACTTTGTCGTCGAGCTTATGTGCAGTTTTTTCCATGACAAATTCCATCTGTTAATATCGCCGGGAG
>CBKWFZ010000059.1:0-10077 GCA_966673785.1 uncultured bacterium | reverse complement strand
GAAAGGAACGTAGTGGTGGACGAAGGAAATCTGAACCCCGTTGTTTCCTTCTCAACTACGCAGGCCATTCGTTCTCCCCACACGGGAAGCTCATACCTGAATGCAATATCATTCGCGCTAACCTGAAAGTGAACCGATATAGTCTTTTCCTCCGTGTTTCTGAATGTGCACGTTAATGTGTTCGCTCTGTATCTGATATGAGAATGTTTGATCTTGTCCTGTGTATACTCTTTTTCAATTTTGCCAGTGTCGGATTTCACAAGTGTCATGCCTGTCGTGAAGTCGCCTTCATTGGTTAGAATACCTAATGGGGAATCTTCGAGCATAACTTTGCCGTTGTAGCGCACAGCGTACATCGGTACGCCGTTCCTGATCGAAACGTCCAGGCTGAGGTATCCATCGGGACTTGAAACGGTTGCCGCTTGTTGTGAATAACTTTGGGCCCAAATGAGACAGAACAGAAAAATGGACTGAATGATTTTCATGAGTTACTTACCTTATCGTGTGCAAATTTACCTATTATCTTGTGTTTGGAGTGGAGCGCAAAAAATCTACCTGATACCTTTTATTTTTTGAAATCCTTTTATGCATTCTTTCTTAATTTAGGTTATGATCCATCTCAATCAGTTTCTCACCACCCTCAAGATACTTATTGCGCCCTGGTGATTGATTAGTTCGATCAGGTAAACTCCCGCCGGGAGGTTTTCAAGCGATACACTATTGCTACCAATGCGTGAACTGATCACCTCGCGACCGTTCATGTCGCGAATGGTGACGCTGCGAAATTTGTTCAGATCAGGAATCGTGATCGTCGAAGGTGTCGGGTTAGGATAGAGCTGGAAAGTATCCAGCGATTCTTCGTCCAGATCAGTCACTATAGCGGTTACATTTAGCGTAAATGTGAGGATACTGCTCAGACATCCTGACGGATTTGTGTAGGTAGCTTTGTACACTCCTGCTTGTGCAGGTTCGATATCTGTCAGGTTGATCTCGCGTGTCGTTGCGTTTATTCCTTCAGGACCGGTCCAGGACCAGGAGCCACCGCTTGCGGGTTCAGGGCTGAGCAAGACGTTGCTTCCGGCATTTACCGTCGTCAGCCAAAGTTTTTTCGGCGCCGCCGAGTTGACCCCTATGTTGGGTATGGCAGTTGTTGGCATACATGTAAGGTCCGACTCACCATACACCAGGCCGCGCCCGACAGTGCTCATATAGACACGTCCGAAAACGTTCATATCGCCCTGAACAAACTGACCATTGCCGGGACCTCCATACTCGTGCGCGTCATCATTTATGCGAGTCCACGTGGCGCCCTCGTCCGTAGATCTGTGAACACCCAATACTCCGTTTACCGTTCCGTATATGAATAACGTGGGGTATGACTTACCCGGTGCTTCCTTTCCAAAACCAACTGCGCCGCAATAGGTGACACCGGCTATCTTGGCGAATGTCTGGCCCGAATTGGTCGTGCGTGTCAGGCCACCGTTGTATAAAGCGATCCAGACATCACCTTCACGCAAGGGGGCAGCACGGATAATTTTCGATCCACCGGAGCCGGGCAAACCGGCCTGAGAAAATGAAGCGCCTCTGTTCGTGCTGATCAGGAGAGCTCCCGATGAAGGGTTGTATACGTAAAACTTAAGGGGATTTAAAGGATCCGCCAGTGGTTTTGCCCACGACATTGATATTCCTGTCGAAGGCGTCCATGTGTTTCCTTTATCAGTCGACCAGTAGGTTGTGCTTCCACTGTTGTGGCTATACAGTAAAATTTTCCCATCCGCTGAGACTGCGACGCTACCATCTACACCGGTCCGGGTGCATTCGGTCCATGTCAACGCCATATCTTCCGAATAGTACATCTTTTCATGTCCTATTCTCAACAACACGTTAGGGCTAAGTGACGCATACGCAACACCATGCGTCGTGCCCATGTGTGGCTGGTGGTTAGGTGCGAACTGTGTGACGTCCTCATGTCTGAATCCGCCATAGTCACCGATAGTAGACACGAGCGGACCATTAGGTATGCTGACCATATCAAGGGGCACGGTTTCTTCCAAACCCCTGACCTGGAACTTCCAGACGTTTGTCGTTGCATCGATGTCGTCGGTTTGAAAGATTCCGTTACCGGAAATTATCCACGCCTTCTTTGTATCAAACGGATCGAACTCAACACACCCTGCCCAGTGAATGGATGATGCATCGACCCAGGTGATGCCGTTTGGATCGCGATCAAATCCCCTTTCCACAAGATCAACCCATGTATCTCCGCCATCGGTTGAGAGGAAGATCCGGTCGCCCCAGGCGTTGTCTTGTGAGGCGTATGTATTAATACTTGAGGCCACCAGCCTTTGGGAATTATTGGGATCAGCACTAATACCTCCGAAAGCTCCGCCAAAACCGGGGGGTGTCACATTGGTCCACGCGCCTGAAGTAAGGTTGTATTTCCAGATTGCGCCCGCACCGGTAATATTCCACGGCCCGTCATTGTCGGCGTATGTAATAAAGAGGTTACCGTCATGAGTAAGTGCCGCTCTGTGCGGCATTAGTGAAGTAGGTGCCTGTGCGATTTCTGCGAACGACGATCCTCCGTTATCACTTCTGTAGAGATTGGCAACACCACTGCGCGAGACTCCGACAATAATCGTTTGTGTTTCATTTCCCATGGTACCAGAGGATGGATCCACGACCACGAAACTGATCCCGTTGCCGGTAGGCGTTGAGGTCACGTTCAGCGCCGTCACCCGGGTCCACGTTTCCCCTGAATCGGTGCTTTTGAATAATCCATTTTCGCGCGTACCACAATATAGAACATTGTTCTTGTTGGGATCTACAATAAGTTTCTCTCCGGTCTGCCGCCCCATCCCGTTGCCATGGGCCTTGAATTGGCTCGTCACGTCTGTGATTGCAAATGAGTTTCCATAATCGGATGACCGCAATATCGCGGTCTTTCCGTTATTGAAATATGAAGTGCCGACAAGCATGTACAGCTTGTTTGGTTCCACAGGGTCAGTCGCAAGGGACTCAACTCCCTGGTATCCGACTTCGTCGCTGGAAGTCCAGTCCAACAAAGGAATCCATCGTGCGTTCAGGGCATCCCAACGGTAAGCTCCACCGACATCCGTTCTGGCATACATCAGGTTTTCTTCGGTCTTGCTGGTTATAATCCCGGTCACAAATCCTCCGCCGCCCATAGCGACGTTCTTCCAGGTATAGGATTCCGTTTGACATACCCCTTCGTTCGGCGGGATCAAAAGCGTGAATGTTGCAAAGGCAGTACTAAAAAATGCCGTAAAAATCAGACGCATACTAATCATTTTTTTAAGCCATGAATATTTCGTTCGATTGCAGAAACGAAGGCCAATATATGCATCTGAGTTATGCCCAAAGGGTACAAAAAGTCCAGAATGGATGGTGCAGAAGTCTAAACATGTGTTTTGGTTGCCTGTTTTACTCACCAGTCAGAGCTTTTGGAGCGATATATCGTTTGTCAGGTAGTTCCATGTTGAATCAGTTCACGTATAATTTTCATTCTCGTAAGGGAATTATGATATGGTACTATTGGTCTGCCTGGTCTGAAGGCAAGCATAAGCGGAACGTGCACAGCAAGAACAAAAGATACAACCGCTTGGCATCGCCGTGCACGAACCGTTTGCAGGAAGGACCCGATTGTGCCGGCAGCAAATTTCAGTACGCACCAATCGCCGACACGGCAATCCGGGATTTAACCGGTTCGGGCCTATTGCTTGTCGTTTTCTTTTACAAGATTCTTAAACGCCGATCCGAAAATCAAATAGCTGGTATTCCCTGCAATCGTACCCTCGTTTTGTCCCCATAGAAATGGCCAGTCGTCGTAGTTTTCAAAGTGATCAGGTTTTCTGAATAGTAAACCCGGAGCGACATTACCCGGAATGAATGAGAAGTCGGCCCTGTTATTTCCGTAGAAAGTTGCTTTCGGACGGGTAGCCCCTATCGTTGCAACCAACGAATAGTTGTGATAAGGATGGCAGCCATACAGATAGTTTGTGACCTTGTATGCATGACCGGCATCAACAACATCGGGATAATACTTGTTGGCAAAACAAACGGTAGTACCAAAATTCATCACCGCTCCGCTTCCGGCCCAGTTGCCGAGCGTGATAGGTACTCCGTATGGGTTATCCTTTTCAAGGCTCCTGATATAGTCGTTGTACTTTACCACGTACGGACGCAGCTTTTCTTTAAATGACGCGTCCATGTGTGGAATTGCATTAAGCGCCGTCAGCAGCAGGAAGTTTACACTACGATCCAACGCAGGCCATAACAGTTCCTGGAATTTGTCACTGTATTGCTTTTCCCCTGTTGCAATAAACAGCTGCAGATTCGTACCCACATTTGCCGTTCGGCGCCAGATCGAAGTATCCTGCGGCTGATTGGCAAGCAGTTCAGTTGCCTCCTTCAGAAGTCTTTTCGACTGCTGCAACGCCCTGTCTGAAAGATCGTCGTTGTATCCTTTCAAGGCCCGGCTTGCGGCGGCAAACGTGGTTGCTGCTCTTAGATCCAGGCCAGGATTGCGATTCGTAAACGCCCACATATCATCTTTAACGCCACTCGATCGCCCGTCGGCCGCGACTTCATATGGTCCGAGGTCCGGGTTATACGGCAGGCCATCGGTGATCGATGCCGCGTCACCGAGGTGGTGATAATTGTCGAGTACAGCATTGGAGAGCGTTTGCGACATGTGACCGAGAATCTCAGCCTGCGCCACAAGGTTCAGCGTTCCATGCTCGATAAACTGCAGCATGTCGGGTGTTCCGTCCGGACGGTGGAGATCAACATAGCGTTGCTGCTGACTGACAAAAGTCTGGTCGCGCATCGGTCTGAAATACTCCCACGTATGTACAAAATTCTGCACTACGCTAACGTTCGATCCTGTCTCAATATCAAAATCGCCGGCATCGAAAAAGCCACCAACATTCAGTCCCGGAATCAGTTCGAGCGCTTTATACTTTGTATCCGTAGATGGGCCCTGGGAATGAAGGTCAAAATGGTCGGTGTTTGGCGGAGCCTGAAGGTACCCTTCTTTGAATGGCTCACCATGCCATACGCGGTACGCCTCGTTCACGGACATATGGTTCATGTGGATGGGTATCCATATATCGCTTGTGGCATCCGTTATCTTGTCGTAGACGTTGCTCTCTATCAGAAAATTGTTCGTCGTGTAATTTCCATACTTAATATAGTATATCCCGGGCGTGGTGACGGAAGTAAAATCAAACTTCACATAATGATACTTGAAGTAGTTGCCCCAGGGAACAACTTTACCGCTGAATACCTCAGAAACACTACCGTCGTTGCCCACTTTATACAAAGCTGCCTTCGATTGGGGCTTGTCTTTTTTGTCGAGCTCGATTACTGCTACCTTTTGCTGTGAAGGGAGGTACCCTACCTGCGAGAACCCGATGTTCGGCTCGCGTATCCAACCATTAATAGCATTCGGTTCGACCGTCCAGCTGAGAACCTTACCGGTCTTTCCTGCAGGAAGTATACTTCGCACGACGAACCAGCCATTCTGTGCCAGTATCCGGCCATCAAAGAGCATCAGGTTCGCATCGTGCGACGTGATCTTAACGAGGCGCGATGGCTCATCAGGCGCCAGCAGAATTGTCCGGCCGGTCTCCAGGGGAAGCGGATCTATAAATTTGCCGGTACCCCGGTCGTCGGAAGTGATGTATCCCTTAAACTGCCTGGGCTTTTCGCTGTTAGGCCTTGTGGTAGTGTTGCCAACGACATAACGGGGAAACCGATTATAACGCCCGTCCATCAGGTACGTCTTTCCCCAGTATTGGGAAGGCAAGAATTCCAGATTAAATCCCGCTGCGCCCTCCAGGGCCTTTGGCACCTGCTTATCCAGGTAAACTGCAATTTCAACGCCTTTGCCTTTCGCGGTCACAACCACACGCGAATGAAAGTCATAGTCTTTATAACTCAACGTAGCCTCTATGGTTTTTGCGGCGCGGTCGATCTTCCGGTTTGTGATCTCCGGGACCAGGTCCCATTGCTCCGGAGTGTTTGATAACCTCACCGCCCCACCTTGTGCTGTGCGGACTCCATGGTGAATCAATTCAATACCGGCGTTTTTCTCGTCGTTGAACCCCCCCGTGAAAAGGTTGCTGTACACGAGCACGTTGACGCCCTGCGTTTCGAAATATTCAAGGTCATTGAGCTTAAGATCCTGACACCAGGCAAAGTGGTTTGCTCCTATTAGTATGACAAATGAGACACAAACTAATTTCTTCATTTGATTTAAGATAGAGGTTTAAAAGGTTGACCTGTAAATGTATAATAAACACTTATTAAATGCTACTGAAAGGAAACAGTTCATAAAGTACTTCGACCGCGTATCAAAAAAATGATGAACAGAGGGACAGGATTTGAAAAGAAATAAGAACAAGTCTTGGTTTAGCAATAACGACACCCAACTGTGGCGAGCATTGGTGATTCCGCTCCCGTGATCATTAACTGTAATATACCAGGAACAACCAACGCCTGGTTTGACGGTGTGTTGTTCATTGCAGGATCACCCAATGTCATTTTTGATATTCAATGTTTGCAATCCGCCAGACGAACTCACCGGCACCTGTCTTCACAACGACTTCATCACCGACTTCCTTTTTCATCAGCGCGCGTGCCATTGGCGAATCTATTGAGATATAGTCCCTGGTATCGAAGATCTCATCATAGCCAACTATTCTGAAACGCTTTCGATCGCCCCTGTCGTTTTCGATTTCCACCCAGGCGCCAAATAACACTTTGCCTTCCTGGAATGGCGTATAATGTACGATTTTCAACTCATCTATGCATTTTCGAAGATAGAGCACACGCCGGTCAATCTCCCGCAGGCGTTTTTTGTTGTAGTGATAGTCCGCATTTTCGGAACGGTCGCCGAGGCTCGCGGCCCACGCCACCTTTTGTGTCGTCTCAGGACGTTCGACCCGCCACAGGTGGTCCAACTCAGCCTTTAGCTTCTCGAAGCCTTCGGGTGTTATCAATCGTGCTTTCATTCTCGTAATTGCGAACATCGAGCATTCGTGATGTTCTCGACGCTGCATTTTCGCACCACAAGATAAGGCTTTCCGGCTGCAGGCTTTTTAAATCCGGATAAGATTCTGTCGCTACGATGTCGATGATTAGTTTTCCATGGGCTGTACCTGCGGTAGTTCCGCAGACCGGGATCTGAAAAAGTCTGTCACGAGGTGCCAATGGTGTTGGAAAGACTTTCTGAAGAAGTCGAAATGCGGATTCCTCGCCGTGCCGTCCAATTCGAGATGTATATGATTTTTCTCTGAACTTCCATACTGGTTCATCAGCGCCTTCACCGCCGGCTGAGGCGCAAGCAGGTTGTCACCGTCAAGACTTACAAATGTCGCTGGTACGTTCAGGCTGCGGTATCGATCAAGGGAAACCTCGCTGTCGCCAAACATTCCGGCGCTTGAAGCGGCAAGGCGTGACCAGTCAAGGGCAATGGGTTTTTGCAGACGGTGCTTGCCGCCATAGACAAATCCGGGAAGGTAACCATACACCCTGACAGCTATCGGTAGCAATACGTTCCAGAAAAGCTGCACCTGGAATTTGTGAGTACCCTGCCAAAGGTGTTGAGATACCTGTTGCGAGCCAACGAAAAAGGCGGCGGTCATTTGATTTGCATGCGCCGCAAGTGGGAAGATTTGTCCGCCGATGCTATGACCGAGGTAAAACATCTTTGATGACCGAAAGCGTTCGCGCGCATAGCGGATCACCTCATCCAGGTCGTGTGTCCCAAATTTTGCGATGGCGTTTGCCGCTACGGGCGCATGATCGGCATTGATGATCATTCCAAAATAGTCGAACGTGATGACGTGAAATCTCTGGTTGTTAAGGAACAACGCGATCTCCTGATAGAAACTCTGCAACACACCGATGGCGGGTGCGATAATAATGACGCCATTAGATTCGTCGGTCTCAAATATCCTGACGCCGATTGTTCGCTCCGCGCTTGCGATATCAAAATGCTGTGGTTTTCTCATTGAATTGACTATAGTTGGGGTGCTAACGAGTTAAAGGCTGATTTGGATTCGCCGACTGTCGGTTTCGAAGAAAGTTTGATGCGACGGTGACTGAAAATGGGTTACAGAAGACATTGCCGGCGTTTCGAACCGTTCTTCGAATTTTCTCAAATGAACATTAATTTCGCTGCACGGGTGATTTGACCTAGTTGACATTTTGTCAAAATGCCCACAAATACGCTGTTACCCTCTCCTTATCACTTTCTGGCAAGGGGTGATCGTACGACGACACAAGCGTTCGCTGATTCTGGGGAATAATCTCATTTGAATTCCGAAACTTGCTACCTTGCAGCTTCCCTATCATGCATCGCCGTAAAATATGTTAGACGGACCAAACCTTGTCACTATTTGTTTTGCACTGGCGGGTGTTATTATCGCGCTGTTCATTGCGGTATGGTATATCGTTAAGCTGAAAAGAAATATTACGCTTCAGGCGGAAGCGATCAAAAGTCTTCAAAGGATGCAGCATGAAAAGCTGGCGTCGCTCGACACGACGCTTAATCCCCACCTTTTCAAAAATGTTCTGAACTCCATTCAGTCCCATGCGTACCAAACTTATTTTGCGCTTGATAAGTTGGCTAACGTGCTCGACTACATTCTGTACGATAGCCGCCAGCAGTTTGTTACACCGAAGGAAGAGATTGAGTTTATGCTGAACTTTATTGAGATCAACAAGGTCAAACTTAATCCGCTGTTCGAACTGCAGGTGAAAAGCAAGATCGATGAACGTGATCAATTGTATAACCAGAAGGTCCTTGCTCCTCTCTTAACGATCGATCTTATCGAGAATGCGTTTAAGCATGCCGACATTCAAAGTCAGGATGCGTATATAAAGGTAATCGCCGAGTTCCGAAACGGCATCTTTGTATTGACCGTAGCGAACAAAATTTCCGAGAAGCCGCCGTTGTCAAAACCGAGAAGCGGCCTTGGACAAAGGACAATGCATGAGCGCCTCCAGCTGATTTACGGTGATCATGCCACACTGGATCGGAGTAACCGTGGGGACCGGTATATTTCAGAACTTAAGATCAGATTGCGTGAATTCAAAAATCAAATGTATACTGCTTGACGACGAGATTCCGGGGCTGTCCTATCTGAAAATTCTTTGTGGACAGATCCCGGATCTTGAAGTAGTTAAAGTTTTTTCGGAACCTGAAGTTCTGTTAAGATCTGCGCCCACTATCGATTTTGACCTTTGCATTCTGGACATTGAGATGCCAAAAATCAGCGGAATGCAGGTTGCCCAATTGCTCAAGGATAAGCTTATCATATTCACCACTGCATACAAGAAGTATGCGGCGGATGCCTTTGACGTGGATGCTGTTGACTTTGTTCCAAAACCGGTTACCCGGGACAGATTGCAAGTGGCGGTCGAAAAGGCGATCAGAAGAAAAAAGACGAAGAATGAGCAGCGACAAACTGTCAGAGTAAATACGGATAAGGGGCACACGCTGGTTGACGTGGCAACCATCAGCTACATTACAACTTCAAATGTAGATAGCCGCGACAAGATTGCTGTGATGGAAGACAATTCCGAGCTCGTATTCAAAAACATCTCCTTCGATACACTATTATCACTCCTTCCGGAACACGCGTTTTGCCGTGTAAACAAGAGGCAAATTATTGCCGTACGCATTGTGTCGTCGTTCACTTTTGATGAGATTCTGACGACCGTTCTTAAATCAGGGGGGGCATTACGCATTCCGCTGTCGGAAACCTATCGGCAATGTTTTCATGAGACCATTGCTGGTATTTCGTGACAAAAAAACGCCGTCTTGTTACAGTTTGTAGTGACGCGTCTTTCTTTTCTGCAGGAACACTGACAAATTCATACTCGATTTTATTTATAGCCATCGGGGACGGCGGGTTCAAACGTAGACAGTTTCAGTTCGAGCCTGCCTCGCCCCGGCCAACTATCTATGGAAGACATAGTTCCAGCGAATAACGCAAAAAAGTTATTTTTTTACATCGTCGTCGTCTTCGGCTTCGGCCTGTTAAT
>CBKWFZ010000058.1:0-10099 GCA_966673785.1 uncultured bacterium | reverse complement strand
AAGCTGATGGAAAAGCTTGAACCGGCATTGTTTGAGAACGCGCTCGTGCGATTAAGTTCAAGCGAATCGAAAAAGATCCGCTTGTTTGTAAACGAGAAACTCAAGGTACTTGGCATGACCGATGCTTCACGGACCGAGATCAGGAGCCTGGCCGAGAACGCAGCGGATGAGACCCGCGATAGCGACCTTTTGTCAATCTCGCCGGACCGGCTCACGATGCTAAGCAAGTCGGGACGCCAGGCTGACCGCGTACTTGCCGCAAAGCTGCTGCGGAAGCTTATCGGTCCGAAGACAATATTTATATTGATCGAACTGCTTCGCGACGTTGATCCGAAGGTTCGTTTCGAAGCACTGTACACTGCCCGGAAAGTAAATCGTCCCGAGACGTGGCCCGTTCTTATCGAATTACTCGGTTCTCCGACGTACAGTCACCTTGCCGCCGCCGCCCTGCGTGAAGTGGGCGAACGAATTCTCACTCCCCTTGAAACCGCCTTTCATAAATCGGGACAGTCCGACATCGTGATGTTGCGCATCGTCCAGGTCATGGGCAGGATCGGTTCCCGGTATGCCAATCAGTTGCTCTGGAGAAAAGCGGATTATCCGGACAAGCGGATCGTCAAACAGATATTGCACAGTCTTCGCTTTATCAACTACCGGGCTGAAGGCCGGGAATCCAGGGACGTCATCAACCTGCTGGAAGCTGAAATAGGCAAGACGATCTGGAATCTTGCAGCAATCCACGAACTACCTGAAACACAGGAGTTATCATTTCTACGCGAAGCGCTGCAGGAAGAGGTTCAGGACAACTACGACCAGATATTCATGCTGCTATCATTGATCTATGATGCGCAGAATATTCAGCTGGTCCGTAGCAACCTTGAATCCAACGATCCGGACAGTATTGCGTTCGCGATGGAACTACTTGATCTGTTCCTCGATAATGAATTAAAGATACGGCTTATCCCGCTGCTGGATGAATCATCAACGCCACAGAAATTAAAGGAGCTTCAGCATTTCTATCCACGCGAGGAGTACACGCCAATCCAGGTGATTAACTACATCCTGAACCGCGACTACAACTTCAGCAATCGCTGGACGAAGGTGTGCGCCATTCACGCTTCGGCGTTCATTGGAGACTTTCACGTAAGCCGGGGACTTGTCGCGCACATGTTTAACCGCGACAAGCTTCTTCAGGAAACGGCAGCATGGGTTATTTACAATAAGGACAGGTCACTTTACGAACGGATAGCGGAACGGCTTCCCGCGCGCGACAAACGGTTCCTGGATTCTTCCATTGAAAACAATCAACTCCTCGACGGACTGAATGACGGATTCTTCCTCTTTATCGAGATGATCATGTTCATCAAACAATCCGCCGTGTTCCGCGACATAAACGGACTGCTTGTGAGCGATCTGGCCGACAAGATCACGCCGCTGGATATTCCTTTCGGGGAGCAGATGCGGTTCAATCCTGACGATCCGAATTCGCCGTTGTTCATCGTCGCGCATGGAGAGATCCGGCTTTACTCCGGAACACATCTCGTTACGACTATGAAGAAGGGTGACGTGTATGGAGAAATATTTTCAAACAATCCGGTTGAGCGGATCAGCATGCTGGAGGCTGGTGAGCGTTCCGTTGTATTTAAGATAAACCTGATGGATTTTTATTTTGTGATGGCCAATCACCACGAACTTGTGCTCGGCTTGGTCCGGAACGTAACGGAGATGGATGAACGTGTGGAAGAAGTGAGACCAGAGTGATAATTGAAAAATCAAGGCCCGTGAAATGGCGGGTGAGACATTAATAATTCGAACATGAACTTTGACATTGACGTCCTGATCATTTATGCCGACAACGACGACGCTCCATCGGGGAACGGTCCGGGCTGGGTATCGCAGTTCAAACGCTTCCTTGAGCTGATGCTGAGTCAGGTGCTGGGAAGCAAACCCAACATCATGCTGAAGGGCGAGCACGACAGCATCGTTGCGCCAAACATGGACAATGCCGCGCTCCTCGTTCCCGTGCTGTCAAAAAATTTCATTGAATCCGGTTCATGCCTGGATCACCTTGAAACATTTCACAAGGTTACGTCCGGTGGCGCGCATTCCGCCGTGCGGCTCTTTAAAGTATTCAAGAGCCCGCTTGCCGTACTCGAGCAACCGCCAAGGCTCCGCGAACTGCTGGGTTACGATATGTATCAGATCGATCCTGAGTCCGGCGACGTGCGCGAGTACACGGACTACTTCAGCACGGAGGCGGAACGCCAGTACTGGATGAAGATGGTCGATCTCACGTACGACATTTACGACGCGCTGATGATCCTGCGGCAGCAGTCGCGGCAACCGGAGTCCGTGCCGTACAAACGCAAGACGATTTATCTTGCGGAAACCGGTCACGATCTTTCAGTGCAACGCAACATCATCAAGCGGGAATTGCAACGGCATGGATACCAGGTATTGCCGAACCAGACCCTGCCCGGGACGATCGGCGAGCTTGAACGCGTACTGCGCCGCGACCTCGAACAATCTAACCTTTCGATTCACCTTATCGGGAGCGCCTACGGCGAGATTCCCGAAGGTTCGGATCGTTCAGTAGTTGACCACCAAAATAAGCTTTCATCCGAGCGCAGCGTCCGGGCAAGACAACAGAACGAAGAATTCACACGCCTGATCTGGATACCATCCAATCTCGCCAGCGCCAGTGAACGCCAGAAAGCATTCATCGAAAGCATCAAACGCGATGTGGAAGCGCAGGAAGGGGTGGAAATTCTCCAGACAAGCCTCGAAGATTTTAAGAATATCATGCGTGAGGAATTGCTGGAAGCAGTTGAGAAGAAGCAGATATCCGAGGGTTCAGGTAAATCCGTTTACCTGATCCACGACAAGGTCGATCATACCGAAGTTAAACCTTTCATCCAGCTGATCCGCGACTCCGGATTTGATGTACTGATTCCGGAATTCGACGGCGAGTTGCTGGACCTGCGCCAGAAACACATCGAAAACCTGCGCAGGCTTGATGGCGCTATCATCTATAATGGAAAAGTAAACGAACAGTGGGTCCGCATGAAAGCGCTTGACTTGCTCAAAGCCCCGGGTTTCGGAAGAAAGAAACCCATTGTGGCCAAGGCCATAATTGCACAGCCCGGATCGGGTGTCAGTGCGGAGGCTTTCCGCGCGCAGAACCTGCGTGTGATCGAAGCTGATCCGCAGCGCACACTTGAATCACTGAAGTCATTCTTACAGGAATTTAATACGTAATCCATGAGCACGGTTGCCGACCGCAATGTTCTGACCATTAATCCCTTCCCGGGACTACGACCCTTTCAGATCGAGGAGAGCCATCTCTTTTTCGGGCGCGAGGGTCAGAGTGACGAGGTGCTGCTCAAACTATCCCGGAACCGGTTCGTAGGCATTATTGGTCCTTCAGGCAGTGGTAAATCTTCCTTCATTTATTGTGGCGTAATGCCGATCCTGTACGGAGGGTTTCTCACGGATACGAGTCCTGAATGGGATGTCGTTGTTACCCGCCCCGGAAATGCGCCCATCGACAACCTCGCCGAGGCGCTGCTTAAAAATCAGCCTGACTTTATTGCGTCCGACCCGGAAGAAAAGAAGATCAAAAGAACAATCTATTCAACATTACTCAAGAGCAGTTCCCTCGGGCTTGTTGAAGCTATTGAGCAAACCAGGAAATCCGCCGACAAGAACTATCTGATTCTTGTCGACCAGTTCGAAGAGCTTTTCCGGTTCAAGGACAGCCAGGATGTAAATGCCGTTAATGAAACGCTGGCGTTTGTAAACCTGCTGATAGAGGCGGTTAATTATCCAGACGTGCCGGTCTATGTTGCGATTACGATGCGCTCTGACTTCATCGGTGACTGTGCCCAGTTTCCCGAGCTCACGCGCAAGATAAACGACAGTCACTATCTCATTCCACAGCTTACGCGGGATCAGAAACGCACTGCAATCGAAGGCCCCGTCGCGGTTGGCGGTGGTGTGATTGCCCCGCGTCTCGTGCAGCAATTGCTGAATGACCTCGGTGACAACCCCGACCAGCTGCCGATCCTGCAGCACGCATTGATGCGAACATGGTCTTACTGGACGCAATTCCGTGAACATGATGACGAAGCCCTGGACCTCAAACATTACGAGGCGATCGGCACGATGTCGGAGGCGCTTTCGATGCACGCCAACGAGGCATTCGATGAACTCAGCGAGGACCAGAAGCACGTTTGCGAGATCATGTTCAAGGCGATCACCGAAAAACGTGGTGAAAACTTTGGTATCCGCAGGCCTACACGCCTGAATGAAATAGCTGCCATTGCCGACGTTTCCGAAAACGAGGTGATTGCCGTTGTAGAAAAATTCCGTGCCCCTGGAAGATCGCTGCTCACACCCGCCTACGGGAACGTGTTGACGTCGCGGTCGATGGTTGACATTTCGCACGAAAGTCTGATGCGGATATGGGTGCGCCTTAAAAACTGGGTAGACGATGAAGCCGACGCGGTGCAGATGTACACCCGCCTTTCGGAAGCTGCTTCAATGTACCAGGTGGGCAAGGCCGGACTCTGGCGACCACCCGATCTCCAGCTTGCTCTGAACTGGCAAAGCAAGCACAAGCCTACGCTCGTGTGGGGCCAACGTTACAACCCGGCCTTTGAGCGCACGATGATCTTCCTCGAGTATTCGAAGAAGGAGTGGGAAACGGAACAACGGATAAAGGAACAGGAACAGAAGCAGAAGCTGAGACGAGTGCGCATCTTCGCGCTTATCCTTGGCCTCGCTACCATTATATCCATCGGATTTCTTGTATTCGCCTTACTGCAAATGCAGATCGCCAAGGAAAATGAAGAGGCGGCAAAACGGCAGGAGGCGATCGCGCTGGAACAAAAGAATCTTGCTGACGACCGACGCAAGGAGGCAGACCGCGCAAGAGATGAGGCTATCGCCGCAAAGGAAGCCGAGGCACAGCAGCGCGCCGAGGCCGAGGCTGCAAAACAGGAGGCGCTCGATAACTTCACATTGGCCAAGCGAAACGAGTTACAGGCCAAGGAAAACGAACGTATCGCAACACTTGAAAGGACGCGTGCGGAAGCCAACGAAAAGGAGGCCATCTTCCAGGGTGAGCAAGCCAGAAAGAACGCAGCTGAAGCGCTCAGACAACGGTACATCGCCCAGGCAAAAGCAATGGCTGTAAAATCAAAAGAGCTTAACGATCCGGAGCAGCAGGGATTGATCGCCCAACAGGCGTTCAAGTTCAATTCCGAGCATGCCGGTTACGCGTACGACAACGATATTTACAATGGCCTCTACTTTGCACTTTCGAAAAATGAGCACGCCCTTACAAAAAGTCTCAAGGCTCACGACAACGGCGCTGCGCGCACACTTGTAACCCACGCGGCAGACAAAACGATCTACTCAGGTGGCAGCGATGGCAGGATCATACGCTGGAAATCGGTGAACGGTGAATGGAAGTCGGAGATACTGATCGAGCGAAAGGATTACCAATACTATTCGATGGATGTGAGCGCGGATGGCAGATTTCTCGTTGCAGCAGGGTTGAATACACTGAGCGAGTCGAACAATTACGTCGAGATCTACGAGCTCGCGAACCTCAAGGCGGCGCCCCGTAAAATTCCGGGGTATTCATACGGCGTAGAAAACATCCTTATCGCTCCCGATGGCAAGGGATTTTTTGCGCGCGACAATTCCGGCCGAAGCATCAAGTATTGTGATTTTAACAAAGCACAGGAAGTATCGAAACCAGCTGTCAAGATCAACGCTATTGCGCTGAGTCCCGACGGACGATATCTGGCTGGCGCCGGCGAGAACGGAAGCTTGTTTGTTTGGGACGTCACAAATGCACTCGCCGAAAAGGAAGTAAAGAACGTTGGCAACCCGTTGAGCGCGGTTGAATTTGATCCGACATCGCGCATAATTGTCACGGGCGATAACAGAGGTATCGTAAAACTGTATGATAACGTGTCGGGGATGGTAGTGCGCGTTCTTTCGGGGCACACCTCCGGAATCGAGCAGATTCGTTACAACCATGCCGGTTCTTTCATGGCAACTGCGAGCAAGGACAAGACCGTACGGTTGTGGAATATCCGCAACCTCAAGGAGCAGCCCATTGTGCTGAGCGATCATAAAGACTGGGTGTGGAGCGCGACATTTTCTCCGGATGATGAACAGCTACTGGCAAGTGTGCACAGTTCTACGGAAACAATCAAGGGCGTCGAGCATACGATACGTGCGTGGCCGACACGCATCGAAACCATGTCAAACATACTTTGCGGTTTTGTGAAGCGGAATATAACGGCCGATGAGTGGGATATTTTCGCCGGGAATGACCTTCCCTACGAATCAACCTGTTCCGCTTATCCTGCGAATAATGACCGGTAAGGCGTTTACTTTTTACCCGGAAACCGTATAGTTCTATTCAGGACACGCTGAAGCACTATCGGTCCGGACAACATATACGACCCGGAGGAGGCGATCTTCTCCAGAACCTGACTTTTATGAAAAGACTGTTATACGCTTTTCTGATTGTATGCTTTTCAGCAACTGTGGCGCGAGCCCAGCTTACATCGTGCACACAAACCCTCAGGCTTGCACGGTCTACCTACGAACAGGGAAGGCTGCATGAAATCCCCGTGCTTCTTGAGAAATGTCTGCAGGCCGGCTTCTCACAGGCGGAACGCGTCGAGGCATACAAGCTGCTCTGCCTGAGTTACATCTACCTCGAGGAACCACAAAAGGCAGACGAGGCGATGCTGAACCTTCTGCGTACCGATCACTATTTTGAAATTCGTCCGGAGACAGATCCGGCAGAATTTGTCGCGCTTTACAGGACATTCAGGACGGACCCGATTTATCGCGTCGGTCTGAAGATGGGTGCTAATGTAAGCCTGCCTCATGTAGTCGACTACCTTCCCGCCAACGACCTCACCAGCGAATATGATTTTGGATTTGCGTTCCAGGCCGGAATCGCGGGCGATATACCTTTAAGCGCGATGTCGGGAAAACTTACGGTGCATCCGGAACTGGCGCTGGTCATGAGGAGCTTCAAATACACCAACGAAGGCGTCTTCAACGATGTAACGCCCGAAGGTGAGCCGTTCACCCGTGAATACGAAACCAATGGCGTTGAAAAACACACCTGGGTATCTGTTCCTGTTTCCGTTCAATACAGACTTTTCGATCGCAGGCTTAAGCCGTATGTCTCGCTTGGCCTTTCCGGAGACTATTTGCTCTCCGCCCGAAACACCTTTCGCCGCACGAAGGAGGACGCGACATCACTGGACGAACAATCCATCGACCTCCATGACAGCCGCAAGAAGTTTAACGTCAGCGCGATTCTTTCCGCAGGCGTGAAAGTGAAGGTCACCGGCGGTTTCGCCGTTGCTGAATTACGCTACATAAGGACCCTGGGAAATCTGAATGATCCTGAAACGATCTTTTCCGACTTTGATCGCGTGAATCCTACGGGCGGATATGTTGACGGAATATTCAAAGTCAACGCATTGCAATTCACCATCGGATATATGTACAACCGGTTCAACCCGAAGAAGATAAAAAGATAGGCGTCATGAAGAGAATCTATACGATAGCGATTTCACTTATCCTGCTGGCGGGTTGCGGAGAGCTCGACGATGCGCCACTCAGCGAACGCAACACGTTCATGCATTTTTATGAAGGCGCCTATAGCCTTACCGCCGCCGCAGCGGAAATTGCACCGGATGGTTATGTTATCGCAGGAACGGTAAACGTCAGCGGGAATACCCGTGCTTCAAGGATCATCGTCATCAAGACAGACAGGCTGGGACAACGGCAATGGGAACGTGTGATTGACAACGCCGTCGCCAGCGGCATCAGGGTATTGCCAGGGGGGTACGCGGTCATCGGAAGTGATGCCGTTTACAACCCGAACACGGGCAACATCAGCGAACTTGAAAATTTCAACGCGCGGCTTATTGTGCTTGATCACAACGGTAACGTAGTCGATGATATTTCCTCCGAGACAAAGATCACGGCGGACGATCTTCACGTTGACTATTATGGAAACGCGCTGACGCAGGATAACAACGGTAACCTGATCACACTCGGCACTTACCAGGAGCCGGGGAAAAGTGAATTCTCATACGTCACCGCCCTGTCAGCTACAACGCTCGACACCGTATGGCATCGCGCCTATAATTACATTGTGCGCGACTATGTGAATACGAAGTCCGTGCATTATAATGGCGGGAAGATATTGTGGGGCTCAAGCATCACGGAAACGCTCAATGCGTTCAACTATTCTTATCTCGCCATCCCGATCGTATCGGAAAACTCCACGTTTGTCAACAGCAATTACTTTGGCCAGAATCAGGAACAGCAGTCCCTGAAGATTCGCGATATCCGTGAAGCACCGCTGGGCTATGCGGCCATTGGCACATACTCAAAGCCGGACGGAACGAATGCCGACATGTTCTTCATCCGCGTCGACCGGAACGGCAACTTTGTCCAGGAGAGCATACGGTACTTCGACGGACTCGTTTCCGCCTCGCAGACCAACCTCACCGAGCCGAGTCTTTCCGATGTTACCGAATCCGGCGAGGCGCTTACTCCTACCCGCGATGGCGGCTACGTTCTGGCGGGAAGCCTCGTGACTGACGAAGGGAAACGAATCGGGAATGGCGGAAATGATGTATGGCTGATCAAGGTCGACCCATTCGGCGTCACCGAATGGAGCCGCATTATGGGTGGTCCGACCAGCGAAATCCCTGCATCAATCCGTGAAACCGAAGACGGAGGTTTGCTCATCTGCGGTACGATCCGCGACGGAAGCGAGCAATCCGGCGGGCTTTCATCGATATTCCTGATGCGGACCGACGCCCGGGGAGAAATGAAAAAGTAAAAAAGAAACTCAAACAGATATCCGACCATGTTTCTGAAGATCCAAAAGAACATTCTCCTGCTGATGGCCACGTTTATCCTGTCCACAGGTTGGGTTCTTGCACAGCCAGCGCTGACCTTTTCGCCGGTCGATGGCGCTACCGGTGTATCGGAGAGCACGACGATCACGATTTCGTCTGATGCGGCTTTGCGCAGGGACAGTGATAATGCAGACCTTACCGATGGTAATGTTGCGAGCGTATTAACGCTCAAGGCGAATAGCGCCTTCGGGCCAAACATTCCTTTTACGGCGACTATAAACGCAGGCGATGATCTGATCACAATCACGCCTTCAAGTCAGCTGGGATCCGGTCAGGTCGTTTATGTTGCCATTACGAATGTAGAGGCACTTGATGGTACAAATATTTCTCCCGATCCGACTAGCATAACGTTCACTGTCCAGGACTATCTGCCTCCCGTGATTTCCTTCTCTCCCGTCGATGGTTCTTCAAACATCGCGATTACCACAAACGTTACGATCACTTTCAGCGAACCTATTCAAAACATTGACAACAGCGCTGTCACCGGGGCCAACGTAGCGAGTCTGATAACACTAAAAGAAACCGATAACTCCGGTGCCGATGTTCCATTCACGGCCAGCATAGACGCCGGAAAGACGGAGATTACTATTGATCCTTCGGCCTCGCTCACAAATAATCAGGTCTACTATGTTAGCATCGCCCCCATCGAAGACGGAAGCGATAATGCTACAGTGGCTACAAGCATGACATTTACAACAACGAATGACACACAGGCGCCGGTTCCGACGTTCGACCCGGCAAATGGGGCTACCGATGTTGTGAACGCAGACCCGATTACCATAACATTTGACGAGCCGATCCGTGACCTCGACAACTCTGACCTGGGAAATGTAAGCATAGATGCCAAGGTAACGCTGAAGCTGACTGACGCGACAGGGGCTGATATCCCGTTCAACGCAGCGTTAAACCTTGCCAATACAACTATTACTATTACACCTTCGGCAGCGCTTCCCGATTTTGCGGTAATCTATGTTGCAGTCAATAACATAGAGGATGAATTCGACAATGCAATAACGACGGCGCAATCTGTTACATTCACGACTGGAGACGGCACCCCGCCCGAAATCAGCTTTAACCCCGCTAACGGTGCAACTGGTATTGCACTGAACAGCTCCATAGTA
>CBKWFZ010000057.1:0-10196 GCA_966673785.1 uncultured bacterium | reverse complement strand
TGCTGAAAATGCCGAACATGCAGATCCCACATGCCCAAAGGTACGAATTCCAATTCCATATCTGATACACTCATTGGTATCAGTCTCCCACATCAAGGGGTCCAGACACATTGCATCGTCAAAGGTTGTACACGCGCCCGATTGATTTTGCGCTCCCTTTTGTCGGATGGTCCATACTGATCAACGTAATTTCTGAATGCGGCAACCGCTGTGTTTCGTACGACACCGTACATCGATTCCACAACGGCGGTAATCGCAAGTCTGTTGATGGTTTCGTTCGTTGACAATACGCTATGTGATAGCAGTCTTCCGTGACGTGCCCGGTCCTGAGTGCATGCGCTTGCCGCACGATGTTGGGGAAGCCGATTTGTCGCCTCATCGGTCATGGCTGTTTCCAACAGATTGTTGTTGTTGCCCATGTAGAATTTAACCGCCGCAGTATATGCATTAGTCAGATTCCACCTCTTTGCAAGCATTGTGTAATAGCGCTTCGAATCCGGATTGGCAAGTTGGGTTTTCGCCCATCGCGATGCCGCCCTGAAAGTGAGGCGTGTGTTGCGTTGTGCTTCAGATTCTTTTCTGCGGTCAGGCTTGCCGGGTGAGCGACTGACTATTGTGACTCCGTTCACAACCCTGAACATGAGTTGATTTCCGATTCTGCCACGCAGACCGGAAATGAGTACGTTGTTGAATACCTGTGCCATCGTTGGATTTGTTTGTGTTCTTAACGAGGCACAGGCGCCGGTTATGGTTGACGGTGATGATTTTTGCGATTCTTTTATTCATTCAGGTTGGCCGATTGCAGCAATCACAAAATGGCCACGAAGCGCATTGCAAGATTTGCAAAGATGTTGTGACGCGAATTTGCGGGATGGCGCGTCAAAAATTGCACTGCTAATTGGATAACGTGGCATTCAGCCATTCCTTTCGTTACGTCGATGGTTAAGGGTTTGTCCAGTCTGTCTCCACTCTTTGTCCAGTCTGTCTCCGGCACCGGTGGCTGGAATTAAACCCGAATCGATAAGGATGGCTTGGCGATCAGGTAAAAAATGGCAAACTGCCGTCCTGGGCCACTTTTTGCGCCGACAGACCGTTTATTTAGTTTATTTTTGAGCGCAAACTTCGAACGTCGACTATGAAGATACAGATAATCAATGGTCCGAACTTGAATCTTCTCGGGAAGCGCGAACCTTCTGTCTACGGATCCGCTTCATTTGAAGACTACCTGAATGAACTGCGGCAGCGGTTTTCCGATCTGGAACTGCATTATTTCCAGTCGAACGTCGAAGGCGAAATAGTAAACGCCCTTCACGCGGCAGGTTTTGAATACGGCGGCATTGTATTAAACGCCGGAGCGTACACACATACGTCAGTCGCCATTCATGATGCCATTGGCGCGATCGCAACGCCGGTGGTGGAAGTTCACATCTCAAACGTCTATGCCCGGGAGGAATTCCGTCACAAAAGCCTGATCACATCAAAATGCGTTGGTATGATCACAGGCTTTGGCATGGAGAGCTACGCGCTCGCGCTTGAGTATTTCAGAACACAAGGCAATAAGAACAAGTAGGTAAGTATGATTTCATTCTATCCCGGTCCTTCCCGCGTTTACGACGACATACCACGATTTGTCCGTGAGGGGTTTCGCGATGGTGTTTTGAGTATCAATCACCGCAGCGAAGAGTTCGTGAAGATCAGTAAAACAACGATCCGGCTGCTGAAATCAAAGCTTAATGTTCCCCGGGATTATACCGTATTTTTCACCACTTCCGCTACAGAATGCTGGGAGATCATCGCGCAGTCGCTCATAACCGGTCCAAGTCATCATTACTACAACGGGGCGTTTGGTGAAAAGTGGTTCGAATACACGCGCCGGATGACCCGAAACGCGCATGCTGTCGTATTTGATCTCAACGAGGCACCATCCGGGGCAACGTCCGTTGATGACGATAGCGTGGTTTGCATTACGCAAAACGAAACCTCAAATGGAACACAGGTCCACAGCAGCGTCATTCGTGCATTCCGGAAAATGTATCCGGGTCGGCTAATCGCCGTAGATGCGACGTCTTCCATGGCAGGAATTGCCCTTGATTTTAAGTCGGCCGATATCTGGTTTGCGTCGGTCCAGAAGTGCTTTGGTCTACCCGCCGGACTCGGCATTATGATCTGTTCACCCGACGCTATCCGGAAAGCCGTCGCCATCAACGAAAAAGATCACTATAACAGCCTGACATTTATGATGAGCATGATGGAGAAATGGCAAACGCCGTTCACGCCCAATGTGCTCAACATCTACCTGCTGATGCGTGTCCTCGAAAAAATGGATGATATCCGCGTTACCGAAAAACGAATTATCGATCAGTATCAGCAATGGAAGGAATTCCTTCAGGAAAGAAAACGCATCGCGCACTTTGTAACGAATCAGGATGTTCACTCGTACACCGTGCTTCCGGTGAGGGGCGATGAACGGACATTGTCAACGATCAAGTCAAAAGCGAAAAAAGAAGGCTTCCTTCTGGGTGAAGGTTACGGTGCATTCAAACCATTAACCTTCCGGATAGCAAACTTTCCGGCAATTCGTAAATCAGAAATCAGGGCACTGCAGAAATTCCTGCGTGCGTGGTAGCCGGGCGCTGCGGTCAAGTCCGATTTTTGTATTTTGCGCGTCCATGGACTTAAAGGAAATTTTTTCAGTCACACTGATTCTGTTCTCCGTCATTGACATCGTCGGATCGATTCCGTTCATAATTGTCATCCGAAAGCGCGAGGGTGGCATACAGGCGGGTAAAGCCACGCTTATTTCCGCCGGACTGATGGTCGCATTTCTCTACCTGGGTATTTCGATCCTGCGTCTGTTCGGCCTCGACGTACCTTCTTTCGCTGTCGCGGGATCAATCGTCATATTCATCGTTGCCATGGAGATGATCCTTGGCATCACACTGATAAAGGAAGATCCGGACACAAAAGGTTCAGGATCCATTGTTCCTCTGGCCTTCCCGTTGATCGCAGGCGCAGGAACCCTGACGACGATTCTCTCGCTGCGTTCCGTGTACTCCGAGCTCAGTATTCTCATCGGCATTTTTCTGAATCTGATATTCGTCTACCTTGTCCTTAGGTCATCAGTATGGCTGGAGCGCGTAATCGGGAAATCCGGGTTCGCTGTGCTCCGACGCGTCTTCGGCGTGATCCTGCTGGCAATAGCCGTCAAGATATTCAAGACACACGCACTATGATCAAAATCTATACAGACGGTGCCGCACAGGGTAACCCAGGTCCAGGCGGTTATGGCGTGATCCTGAAATTCAATGATTTCGTAAAAGAGCTTTCCGCCGGCTACCGGCTCACGACAAACAACCGGATGGAGTTACTCGCCGTAATACGAGGACTTGAGGCGCTGCGAAAAGAAGGCATACCCGTCACGATTTATTCTGACTCGGAATATGTGATCAACTCCGTCGAAAAGGGCTGGTTGTGGAACTGGGAAAAGAAGAACTTCAAAGACAAAAAGAACGTCGACCTGTGGTTGCAGTACATTCCCCTCCACCGCCGATATAAGCCCAGGTTCGTTTGGGTCAAGGGCCACGCCGGACATCCCGAAAATGAGCGATGTGATTATCTCGCTGTAAAAGCGGCAAACGGATTCGACCTTCTCGTGGACACAGAATATGAACGCAGCAACGCTTAATCTACACGGTCACACTTCACGTTCATCCAGACTGATTCCGAGTTCTTTCAATTCGCCCAGGATCGGTTCATAGAACTCAGCACCAACGGGAATCACAACTCCGCGGCTGCGTATCTTCCCCAGCAGCAAAAGTTTGGATGCGATTGCCAGGGGTAGTCCGACCGTTTTTGCCATTGCGGTCCGGGCGGCGTCACCCCTGCTCACCATATTTGAAATGATCGTTTTTATGCTTTGCCCGTGACGGTAAACAAATTTATGTTGCATGACAATAAGGTCGCGGTCGCCGCCGGAGAGCTTCCACCGTTTCGACAGAATGTGTTCCAGTATGCGCGCAGGCGATCCGGCTTCCAATCCAACGGGTTCGTCGCTGAAAAGACCCGACCACTCCAGCTTCCGCAATGCGTCGATTGACGGAGTTCCTGTCTGGCGCGCGACGCTGGCTGCGATGTCTTTGTCCTTATGTTCGCCATGAAGGAAGGCCGCGATGAAATCACGATGTTTCATTGAAGCAACACCTTCCATAAGGTAGGAGTCGTCGCAACAACCGAGTTGAACGAAAATATTCCAGGCTTCGCAAAAGCCCTGGTGGCGCAGTGTACCCCGCAGCATGGACTTGACACCGTCCAGACCATACGTTGTAACATACTTAAGCGAATCGCGGTTGGCATAACCTTCAAATACGCCGGCACCGGGCACGGTAACATCAGTGATCTGCCGGAACAGCTGGTGATAGGGAATGTAACGGTACTGACCATCTTTCAAATACATGGCGGTACCCTGGCCGGCCATCACGACGTTTCGGGGGTTCCAGGTAAATTTGTATCGCCACGGGTTTTCAGGATCCGATGCCGGGTCAATGAGTCCGCCGGTGAACGATTCAAAGCTTATCACCTCCCCTCCCTGATCTTTTATGCGGTCGATTACCTGCATCGCGCTCATGTGATCGATTCCGGGGTCAAGACCGCACTCATTCAGGAAGAGCAGGCCATTTTCAACGGCATGGCTGTGGTACGCAGACATTTCGTCGCTGACGTAGCTCGCCGTCGCCAGATGCTTTTTCAGGTCAAGACAATGACGGGCCACGAGATGATGGAATGCGGCCGGAAGCAGGGAGATGACGATGTCGGCGCGGCTAATGCTCGCACGACACCTGACTTCATCGCGTATGTCGAACAACTCGGCCTCGCCCTCGTCAAATCCGGAAACAGCCTCCAGGGCGGCGCGTTCAGAAATATCGCCTACCGTGATATTCCAGCCATAATTGGGTGCCTGCGTGAGCAGATAGTGGACGAGTGCCGAAGAAGAGCGACCCGCCCCTAATACGAGAATGTTTGCCATGCACAAAACTAAAAGGCTTTTCTTATTTGCGTGCCATTACGGATCGACGCCGATAGTTTTTTCATTTGAGCAACTCATTATCTATATTATCAATTCAAATCCACACTATGGCGCAGAGGCCTTTTGATCAGGTTGCAGAAACGCTGGTTTCCAAAGCGGAAGCGGCTCTTGAACACGCATACGCTCCGTATTCTCATTTTCAGGTGGCAGCGGCTCTGCTGCTGGAAGACGGCACATACCTCACAGGCGCCAATCAGGAAAACGCCGCATATCCATTGTGTATGTGCGCCGAGCGGGTCGCGTTATATGCCAAAGCGTCAGCGCATCCGGATCTGGCCATTGAAAGAATGGTCGTTGTGGCGCGAAAAGAAGGGAATTCGCGCCTTGTCCCGGCAACGCCATGTGGCGCATGCCGACAAGTGATCGCGGAATTTGAGTCACGTCAAAATCGTCCGATCCAATTGATCATGCTCCAGGCACCGGACTCGTGGCTGATAGTGTCTTCGGCGGCATCGCTCCTTCCACACGCGTTCACCGGAACGAATCTGACTGCGTGATAAATCACATCGGTTAGGATACATGCCTTTGTAAGATATTCGCCTCAATTTTAAGGTTTCGGTTTCCTGCTTTACCCTTTTTTAGCGTATTTGGTAGGCATGAAATTTCTGCGCAACAAGCAATTACGACAATTAGGCGCCTATCTGGTCTTTTTGACGGTCATTGTTTTTATCGCAGAATATTTTTTTACCGACACAAGGATCACCCGGGTTGAAGAAGCCGAACTCAAGATTGAATACACGCAGCTCGCGCAGCTTAATAATCAAAGAATATCGGCACAGGTCCAGCATTTTCTTCAGGGCAACCGCTCTAACGCTCCCCAGATCGCCGCGCTGATAGAACAGCAGGACTATCATTTGAAAACATTGAAGACCGGAGGCCGGATGCAGCAGCGCGACGCCTTCATCGAGCCGTTGTCACGCCTTCCCCGCGTAACGTTCGAAGGGCTTGAAGAAAGCTGGGACGACTATAAGCGGAGTATTCTTTTTCTTATCAGTCATTTTCAGGACGAGTCGCTGCCATCGGCCGCATTGTCCGATTCCACCGCGTCGGCATCAGCCACTTACGTAAGCAGTGGCGAGGCGGCGCTTGCGCGACTGCAATATGAGGGACTTTCCATTACCATGTCACAATGGTATGATAAGCTCATTGAAGATCTCGATCAGGAAGTCAGTTCACGGAAAACCGCGCTCTCGTTGTCAAAAGCCGGAATTCTGATCCTGAATATCATTCTCGTTGCCGGTTTGTACGCACTGTTTGTGACGCGCGTGCTGAACCCGCTTTCCACTATCAGAGCAAACGTAGCTTCCTTGAAGAAGATGGAGGACATCCCGGCAGATGAATTAGGGGACCTTGCGACAGAAATAAACCATACGATAGAAAACCTCAAGGACGCAACCGATTTTGTCGGTGCTATCGGAAGAGGCGAATTTAATCTTGACTATAAACAGGCTTTCGATCACGGTTACAGTGAAGGCACGAATAAACTAGCCGATTCATTGATCGAGATGCAGAAAAAGCTTCGCGCCATCAATGAGGAAGAGCAGAAACGTCAATGGGCGAATGAAGGCCTGACCCGGTTTGTCGACATTCTTCGCAGCTCTCATGACAACATTACCCTCCTGGGCGACAAGATCATGTCTGGACTGATCCAGTACACCCGGTCAAACCAGGGCGCCCTCTATGTCGTGAACGACGAAAGTGGCAAAAACAAGTATCTGGAGTTGGTTTCTATCTTCGCATGGGACATCAAGAAACATGAGCAGCAACAGATAAAGCCAGGCCAGGGATTGCTTGGCCAGGCGTTCCTTGAAAAAGAAACGACTTACCTGACTTCCCTTCCTGAAGAGTATATCAGGATCACATCCGGGCTTGGCGAAGCCAATCCGAAGTCGGTTCTCATTGTGCCTCTCAAGGTAGACCAGGACGTGTATGGCCTCGTGGAGCTTGCCTCCTTCAACACGTTCGAACCTCATGAAATCACATTTGTCGAAAGACTTGGTGAAAGCATTGCGTCGACGCTTGCAAACGTCCGGGGCGCTTACAAGAACAAAATGCTGATCCAGCAATTCCAGCAACAGACCGAGCAAATGCGGGCGCAGGAAGAAGAAATGCGCCAAAATATGGAAGAACTGCAGGCGACGCAGGAGGAAATTGTGCGCAAGGAAAAGGATTACGTCGCGCGAATCAGGGAGCTGGAGGCGTTGCAGGAACGGAAGGCGGAGCCTGAAGAATTGCTGGCCATGCGGGAGAAACTCCGCGAACTCGAGTATGAGTATCAGAAGCGGATCGAACATCTCGAAAAGGAGCTTGACAGCAAGGCGAATCAGTCGCGGCAATGGGAGGTTGCTGAGCAGTTTCATCAGCAGATGCGCATTCACCTCGATGCATTGAAAATCACGCGTGAAGCACTGAACAAGAGTGGAAGGCAATAGTCATAACGCTGACATTTTTTTGAATTAAGTCAACATACATAAAACATGGGGCTTGGGTTCTTTTGAGACGTGTGTAAGGTTTACACGGCAAATCCAACCGGCAGTTCCATGAACAAACTAATTTTGGGGTCCTTATGCTCGACATTGATATTGCCGATCTAAAAAAGATTTCCGAGCTCATTTACCAGAAGTACAACTATGACTTCCGGAACTATGCGATGTCCTCGTTCAAAAGACGTGTCCTTCGCATCCTTGAGCTCAAGAAAATGACTGTGGATGGACTCCTCAGGAAGCTGAACGATACGCCCAATTTCGTTAACGAATTCCTTGATGAACTGACTGTCAACGTTACGGAGATGTTCCGTGATCCAAGCTTCTGGCGGATCATGCGGGAGGAGATCCTTCCCGCGATTATGCTGAATCACAAACAGTTCAAGATATGGCATGCCGGATGCTCCTCGGGAGAGGAAGTCATGTCAATGTGCATCATGCTCAAGGAAATGGGCATTCTTCACGATGTTACGATCATCGCCACCGACCTGGATGTGAACATCCTCGAAAAGGCCAAGACAGCGACATATCCCGTAAAGAATATGGAGCTGAACGAAAAGAACTACATCCGGTTTCAGGGTACGGGAAGCTTCAAAGACTACTACCGGGAAGAAAACGGGAACGCAGTATTTCAGAAAGAGCTGCTGGCCAACGTTTCGTTCCGGCGGCACGATCTCGTTCTGGGAGACATCTTCAACAAATTCGATTTGATTCTCTGCCGGAACGTGATGATCTACTTCAACCAGACGTTGCAAAACGAAGTATTGAAGAAGTTCCACGAGAGTTTGTTTAAATACGGATATCTGGCGATTGGTTCGAAAGAATCATTAATCTGGTGTGATTATGCAAACCGCTTCATTGTGGTAAACAATGAAGAGAAGATTTATAAGAAAATAAAGGACTGAGCGAGGTTGCCATAAGCATGAATAAATTCAACCTAAATAACAGCTATAAGGCCGTTGTTATCGGTGGTTCCGCAGGCAGCTTTCAGGGCGTGGTCAAGATTTTGTCTCAGTTGCCGAAGGGATTTCCACTCCCGATTATCATGTGCCTTCACCGGTTGAAGCACGTGAGAAACGGGTTTGTGGAAGCTTTGTCGATCAAGAGTGTGGTTCAGGTAACAGAGCCAAATGACAAGGAACCGATAAAGAAGGGTAGTGTGTATCTGGCGCCGTCGAACTACCACCTTTCCGTGGAACTGGGCAATCACTTCGCATTGTCGACGGAGGAAATGGTGAATAATTCGAGACCCGCGATCGATATCACGCTGAGCAGTTGCGCTTACGTGTACAAGGAAAAACTCATCGGCATCTTGCTGTCGGGAGCAAACCGGGATGGCGCGTTGGGAATGAAGCACATCCATGAGCGCGGGGGAACGACCATCGTGCAGGAGCCGACGGAATGCATGATCGATACGATGCCACGGGCAGCGCTGGGGGTGACAAAAATCGATTATACGCTCCGCATCGATCAGATTGTTGAATTTTTTAAAGAACTGGATAAGAAATACAAATGACACGAACATTTACAGACCGGTTTAACCTCAACCTGTGGCTGACGGTGGCGTTCATTGTCGGCATTGGGGTATCTCTTTATCTGATCTACTCCCTGCCGGTATCGCTCCGCCTCGCAGACGGCTACCAGCCTGAATTCACGTCAGTATATCTTGTCCTCGGTGCAACATTTCTCATTGGTATCCTTACCGTCGTATCGGCTATGCGCTACAGGAAAGAGGTTATCGTCTTCAGAGACAAAATCATCGACAAGGAGGAGTTGCGCCGCGAGGCCTCCGAACAGGCGGGGCTCACCACCATCAGCCTTGAAACGGTGAAAAGCGCACTGGCTTCCGATGACGCAAAGCAAGCCCTTACCGGTGCACTGCACACCATTTGCAAAGAAGTAAAGGCTGGGCAGGGTATTCTTTACCGCAGCCGTGAAGCGGAGGGTAAACGATTCGTCGAGCTTTATGCGGGATATGCACTCAACATTGGCGAAAGCACAGTTATTCAATACGAATTCGGCGAAGGCGTGGTCGGTCAGGTCGCAGTTTCCCGGACGACACTCTTCATCGATGAGGTGCCTTCCGGTTATATCACGATTCTCTCCGGCCTTGGCAGTTCCTCTCCCCGCTATATTCTCCTGGTACCCGTAAAGGACAACGACATTCTTTTCGGTGTACTTGAGATCGCCACGTTCGAACGGATCACGGATGATCAGCGGAAGTTCATCGAGGAGTCGGCGCAATTGATAACCGAAAAGATCAGGTCAATCGGATAAAGCGAAGCGTATGATCAAAAACATTAACGTAAGTACCAAGATAACGCTGCTGATATTGGCGATAACGGTTGTTGCCGTCGGCGCGATTAGCTTCTTTAGCTACGACTATCAGGTAAAGGCGACCCACGAGAAACACCTTACCAGCCTGAACGCTGTCGCGGATAACTATGCCAACTACTTCAATACTTTCTTCTACCGCGGATCACTTGCCGTAGAAGTGTTGCAGCGGTCCGAAGCCGTCAGGAATCATTCCGGCGGATCTTCGTCCGGGTTCATGGTCGCGTCATTTGATGATGAAACAATATCCGAAGATTCCCCTGCCGACATCGCCGCAGACTTTCCTGCGGACGTTA
>CBKWFZ010000056.1:0-10206 GCA_966673785.1 uncultured bacterium | reverse complement strand
CGAAAGTGAGAAACAAATAAAAAACGAGCGCCTCAAATACCTGAACGACCGTGCGAACGGATTGCGCGAACAGATCGAACAGGACAAGAAGAGTAATGAACGCGCACGTTTCAGCATTCAGAGTCTTGAAAGCGAGAAATCCAATGCCGCCGAGATATTCGAGGAAATCACCCATAAGCTGGACGGCCTCAAGCGCGAGTATGAAGACCAGAAGCGCATAACCACCGAGCTGCAGACACAGGCCGATTCTATCCGTCGGGTTCAGCGTGAAAAACAGGAAGAGAGCTTTCAGATCAACAAGGCGGTCGAAATCCGTGAGATTCAGGTTTCCTCATTTAAACAGGAGCTTGAGAAAACCGCATCGGACTCCAGCCAGCAGAGCGCCAGCCTTGTAGAATTTGAAAACAAGCTTAAGGTCCTGCAACAGGAACTTGCTGAAAAGAACAGCGAACAGGAAAAACTCAAGCGAGAGGAAGAGCAAATTCAGGAACGCATCACGGCATCGGAAAAGACGATCGAGATGATTCGCGAAGAGATGAACGTCACAGGGCGCAAGCTCGACGCTCGCCAGAATGAATTCAATCTCACCAAATCACTCGTCGAAAACCTAGAAGGATTTCCGGAGGCAATTAAATTTTTGAAGAAAAAGGTTGCGAAGAATGCACCCCTCCTCTCGGATATTCTTACCACTTCGGAGGAATACCGTGTAGCGATCGAAAACTACCTCGAGCCGTATCTCAACTATTACATCGTTGAGCACGAGGCCGAAGCCTATGAAGCCATCAACATCCTGAGTGACGCGTCCAAGGGAAAGGCTCATTTTTTCATCCTGGATGCATTTGACAAGTTTGAATCCACGCCCGGGAGAATTTACGACAATGCCTTTCCTGCAACGGAGATCATCGAATACGATCAGAAGTATCGCAAACTGATGGCGTTCATCCTTGATCGTGTTTATATCTATGAGGGTGATACAAAGACCATCCCCAACAGCGATGAAAACACGTTCATCACGAAGAACGGCAAGCTGACAAAAAGAAAGTTCAGCATCTCAGGCGGATCGGTCGGTTTGTTCGAAGGAAAGAAGATCGGCCGCGCCAAAAACCTTGAGAAGCTTGAGAAAGAAATCCGCGAGCTGTCCTCAAAGCTCGATGAAATACGGAATTCGTTACTCGAAAAACAGGCCGATCTCGAGAAACTTCGTAACAGCAAGATCCGGCAACGCATTGAAGAGATCCAGAACCAGATTCGCCAGGTAAATGACGAGTTTGTTTCAGTGCGTACGAAACGCGAACAGTTTTCCGAAATGCTGAACAGCGCCGACCTGCGCCGCGAAGACATTCTGGAAAAGATCGACACGTTACTTCGCGAACTCGACGATCTGAAGCCGAAAGCAAAGCAGGCCCTGCATGATCTCGAAGATCAGGAAGACAGGCTTGCGAGCGTTACGCACAACCTCGCCTCCAACAATGAATTGCTGAGTCAGAAATCTGCCGCGTACAACGAGCAGAACATTTTCTTCCACCAGCAGGACAACCGGGTGAAGAGTATCGAGCAGGAGATCCGATTCAAGAAGGAATCGATGGATCAGAGCAGCACCCGGATCGAAACGAACGCGGAAGAGTTGCGAAAGAATGAAGACGAAGTGAAGCGTATCATCGAAACCACACAAAGTAACGATGATGAGCTTCTGGGTATGTACGAGGAGAAGGAGGAAATGGAAAAAGGTCTGGGTGAGGCCGAGAAAGACTACTACGAGACACGCGGCCACATCGACCAGGTTGAGAAGCAGCTTCGCGAAGTTCAGCATCAGCGTCAACAGATCGACACCATGCTTATGGAACTGCAGAACCAGCTTAACGAAAGCAAGATGCAGCTCAACTCGGTGAAGGAAAGACTTTCGGTGGAGTTTAATGTTAACCTCGACGATGTAATCGGTCAGGCAACGCCCGAACAAGAAGAAGAACTGGCAAAAGCCGATGAGGACAAGATTCGTGCAGACGTTCAACGCATTCGCGACCGGCTTGACAACATGGGCCCCATCAACCCGATGGCCATGGAGGCGTATACAGAAATCAAGCAACGGAATGACTTCATTCTTACGCAAAAAGAGGATCTGCTCAAAGCGAAGGAATCACTATTCAACACCATAGCCGAGATCGAAGGGGTCGCGAGCCAGACATTCATGGATTCCTTCAATAAGATCAAGGAGCATTTTGTCCGCGTATTCCGGTCGTTGTTCACGGAAGGTGATGAATGTGATCTCCGGCTCGTGGATCCGAACAATCCGCTTGATTCGGACATCGATATCATTGCCAAACCGAAGGGTAAACGTCCACTTACGATAAACCAGTTGTCCGGAGGAGAGAAGACGCTGACCGCAACCGCATTGCTTTTCTCCATGTATCTCCTTAAGCCGGCACCGTTCTGTATATTCGACGAGGTAGATGCTCCGCTAGACGACGCCAATATTGACAAGTTCAACAACATCATACGTACATTCAGCAAGGACTCACAATTCGTAATCGTTACGCACAACAAGCGAACAATGAGTTCTACTGATGTGATTTACGGTATAACGATGGTGGAGAAAGGCATTTCGCGGGTGGTCCCCGTAGACTTGCGTGAGCTTGCCTGAGAATTTCCAACCCCACGCAAAAGCCGGAGCGATCCGGCTTTTTTTTTGATCTAACGTGATGCTTCGTAGATTAACCTGAGACCGTCGAGCGTGAGCGTCGGAATAATATGATGTACTTGTTTATTCAGACCGGGAACGATCGTACAAAGACCACCCGTGGCAAGAACCTGAATGCCGGGATCCACCTCATGACGTATCCGTTTCAGGATGTTGTCAACCACACCTTCGTATCCGTACAGGAGCCCGGCTTGAATTGCGTGTATCGTATTCTTTCCAAGCACGGTTTCGGGTAGCTCAAGCGGTACATCGAAAAGTTTCGCCGTATTCTGGCTGAGCGACCTGATCGCTGTTTTCAATCCTGGCAATATCGCCACACCGGAAATTTCGCCGCTGCGGCTCACGACGGTGAAGGTAAGTGCCGTTCCAAAATCGACGACAACAACGTCGCGCCCGCCCCGTTCTCCATGGGCAAACGCAGCGACAGCATTTGCCACGAGGTCCGTACCAATCTGATAGGGATTAAGCACGCGCACCGGAATTCTGTCATAAAGGGGCACGGCGACCAGCACGGGAGTTATTTGAAATAACGTCTGGGCGACACGAACGATGGTTTCGGTGACATCGGGTACAACACTGCTGATCACCGCGCCGCGAATCGCTGTGGTTTCGATCGCCGCTTCAAGAAAGAAATTCTGAATCTTTAACGCGTAAAAGACCTCATTCATCTTTGATGAAGGAAGACGCCAGATATAACGCCAATCCCCTCCGTCATTGACACCGATGGTCATATCCGAATTTCCGATATCAAATGCGATCAGCATCAGGCGAGAGTGAGCAAGGTTTGCTTCAGCCTTTCCATTCCGGTTCCTGCTTTCTCCTGGATGATGGTAACACCGGGAATATGTCCGACTCCGGGAACGTTAGGATCAACTACGAACTTCGGCGTGTCGTAGGGTACATAGTCAATCAGTCCGGCAGCCGGGTACACCTGCATGGAAGTCCCGACGACGAGAAAAATGTCTGCCTGTGCGGAGTGTCGCGCCGCCACTTCTATCAACGGAACCATTTCGCCGAACCATACAATGTTTGGACGAAGCTGGGATCCTTTTTCGCAGCGATCACCAAGCTTAAGTTCCCAACCTTCTATCGGATACACAAGTGTTTCATCTTTCGTACTGCGTGACTCGAACAAACTTCCATGCAAGTGAATCACCTTGGAAGAGCCGGCTCGCTCATGAAGATTATCAACGTTTTGAGTGATGATGACAACATCAAAATTTTGTTCGAGTTCGGCAAGAATTTCATGACCGCGATTGGGCCTGACCTCAAGCGCTGTCTTTCGTCGCTGATTGTAGAAATCGAGAACTACGCCCGGGTTCTTTTGCCAGCCTTCAGGAGATGCTACATCTTCAACGCGGTATCCTTCCCAAAGCCCGTTTGCGTCGCGGAAAGTTGGAATGCCACTCTCCTGACTGATACCAGCACCGGTAAGTACAACAAGTTTCTTCACGTCGCTAATTTTTCCTGAAACTAATCAAGATCAAGTCCGCCGGCGACCAACGCAGATATCTTTATAAGGATGTCTTTTTAGCGCGATGATTTTTTCTTTTTCGGCGCAGCCTTCGCCTTCTTCGGTGCCGTCTTTGTTTTCTTTGCAGCCGCCGTCGGTTTTTTCGCCGTTTTCTTCGCAGGCTGTGGACTGGTTTTCTTTGCCACTTTCTTCACAGCCGATTTTTTAGCCGCTGATTTCTTCGCCGTCTTTTTGGCCACTTTCTTCGCCGGAGCGGACGTGCCCGATGCAGGTGTTTTTGCCGGAGTTTCAGCAACGCGGCGACCGAACCTGCCTTTCTTTTCAGGCGTTGCTTCGGCAAGCGCGAGACATTCTTCAATGGTAAGCGACGCCGGTTCTTTTCCTTTCGGGATCTTGACGTTCTTTTTACCTGCCTTGATATAAGGTCCGAATCTCCCGTTCAGAACCTGAACATCCGGATGACCTTCGAAAGCCTTGATCAGTTTGTTTGCATCGGCTATGCGCTTGGCCTCAATAAGTTCAATTGAACGGTTAAGGGTAATTTCATAGGGATCCTCTCCTTTCGGGATGCTTACAAATTTCTTGTCGTGCAGCACGTATGGCCCGAACCTCCCGATATTGACGATGACTGGCTTCTCTTCAAATTCGCCCATATCACGGGGCATCTTAAACAGTTCCATGGCATCCTCCAGCGTAATGCTTTCGATGAACTGTCCGGGGCGAAGGCTCGCGAATTTCGGTTTTTCACCGCCGTTGTCGTCGGGATTTTCGCCGATCTGAACGTAAGCGCCGAATCGTCCCAGCTTGGCATATACATTCTTGCCGGACTTTGGATCGGTGCCCAATTCGCGACTTCGTCCAACCGATGAACGTTCAACCTTCTCCGTCACTGATACCTTCTTATGGAACGGGCGGTAAAAGTTATGAATCATCTTTTTCCAGTCGAGCTTGCCGCTGGCGATCTCGTCGAACTCCTGTTCAATCTCACTCGTGAATGAAAAATCAGTCACGTCGGGAAAATGTTCAACAAGGAAATCAGTAACGATCATTGCCGTGTTCGTTGGAAAGAGCTTGTTCTTTTCCGCACCTGTGATTTCAGTTTCCTCGGCGCGGCTGATCTGATTCGCTTTAAGCGAGAGCACAACATACTTCCGCTCAACACCTTCACGCGCTTCCTTTACAACGTAGCCTCTTTTCTGGACCGTGCTGATCGTGGGCGCGTATGTCGAGGGGCGGCCGATGCCGAGTTCTTCCAGTTTTTTTACGAGGCTTGCTTCGGTATAGCGCGGCGGATGACGGCTGAAGACCTGCTTGCCAACAAGCACATCAAGATCAAGGTGCTGTCCGACACTCAAGGGCGGAAGCACTTTGCTGTTTTCCTCTTCTTCATCGTCATCATCGGATTCCATATATACTTTAAGAAATCCTTCAAACTTCACCACCTCTCCTGTTGCAACCAACGTAAGCGGGCTGGTGGATATGCCGATAGTAGCGGTAGTCTTTTCAAGTTCCGCATCGGCCATTTGCGATGCGATCGCCCTCTTCCAGATAAGGTCATACAGCCTCACTGCATTTCTATCCATTCCCGGATCCATCACTGAAAAATCCGTGGGGCGAATCGCTTCGTGGGCTTCCTGAGCTGACGACGATTTTGTTTTGAACTGTCGTGGTTCGACAAATTCCTTTCCGAATGCCGATCTGATTTGTGCCATTGCGCCGTTCCTCGCCTCGTCCGAGAGGTTGACACTATCCGTACGCATGTAACTGATCTTACCGGCTTCATACAACTTCTGGGCTACTGTCATGGTTTGAATAACAGAGAATCCCAGCTTTCGCGCGGCTTCCTGCTGAAGCGTTGACGTTGTGAACGGAGGCGCAGGCGAACGTTTCGAGGGACGCGTCTGTAAATCCGCAATGGAAAACTTCGCGCCTTTGCATGATTCGAGAAACTTCATTGCCTCCGCCTCGGTTTCAAACCGTTGTGAAAGCTCGGCCACTAATGTCCGGCCCTTTTCAAGAAGAAATACAGCGTTGACTTTGAATGAGGATTTTGCCTGGAAGTCGTTGATCTCGCGCTCACGCTCCACGACAAGTCGGACGGCAACAGACTGAACCCGTCCGGCTGATAACCCGGTCTTTATTTTCTTCCAAAGAATGGGCGACAATTCATAGCCCACCAACCGGTCGAGCACACGCCGCGCTTGTTGTGCATTGACGAGATCGATATCGATGCTTCGGGGACTTTCAATTGCGTTGAGGATCGCCTTTTTGGTGATCTCAGTAAAAACGATGCGGCGGGTTTTACGGTCATTAAGGTCGAGGACTTCTTTAAGATGCCAGGAAATAGCCTCTCCTTCACGGTCTTCATCGCTTGCGAGATAGACCATTTCGGCATCCTCCGCTAATTTTCTGAGCTTTTGAATTACATCCTGTTTGTCAGGACTGACTTAGTAGGTGGGTTCAAAATCGTTTTCAATATCTATCGCATCTCCACCTTTTGGCAAATCACGGATATGCCCCATGCTGGACGCAACTTTAAAATCCTTTCCCAGATACCCTTCAATGGTTTTCGCTTTCGCCGGGGACTCAACAATTACAAGGTTTTTCGACATGCCACTTAGGTTCAAAAAATCCAAATATCAGGAAATTTTTAAAAAATCAAATTTCACATATTAATATTGAATCACTGAACCAAGCATTTGAACAGCTTAATTCCGGTTTTATGCCACGCTATCTGTATTTACTTCGACACGCCCAAAGTGCTGAGAAACAGCATGGTCAAACCGACCTTCAACGTGAATTGACACCCGCCGGGATGAAGCAGGCGCTGCAGATCGCAAACTATTTGCGCGAGCAAAAAACTTTTCCGGACAGCATTTTCTGCAGCACAGCCGAACGGGCAAAAGCTACCGCAAGTATCATCGCCGACGCAATTGGATTCAGTCGCGACCACTTGGCCTTCGAGGAGGATCTTTATGAAGCCAGTACACGGATTTTGTTTCGGTTTGTCACCCAACTTGATGACAAACTTCAGCAGGTTTTGTGTGTAGCACACAATCCCGCGGTATCTTATGTCGCTGAGTATCTGACAGAAGCAGAGATTGGCGAAATCGTGCCGGCGGGCATGGCGATTATCCAGTTTGACACCGGATCCTGGAGCGAAGTCACCGCCGGTAGCGGCGAATTCATCCGGTACATCGCTTTTTAGGCATTCGTTCATTCCCTCCATTGTTGAATGAATCTGACATCTACGCCTCAATACTCTCCGTCAACCTTTGATCCCAATGGCTCAGGGATAAAAGGAAATCTTTTCGGTTTGCCGTTCACCCCTGAAACCGCCTCACTTGTCGTCGTACCGGTGCCGTGGGAAGTCACGGTATCTTACAATGCCGGTGCATCGCGTGCACCACAGGCTATTCTCGATGCCTCCCTTCAAGTCGATCTTTTCATGAAAGATATACCGAATGCCTGGCAACTGGGCTTGTGCATGCTTCCAATGCCGCGGAGCCTTGAAGATGAAAGCGCACGACTCCGTGAACTGACAATGAGATACATCGATCGGACCGGATCGACAGAAGTACCGGATGACGACCCGCTCCTCAGAAAGATCAATGAGGCATGTGAAAATCTGAACATCTATGTCAAGAGCACTGTGACCCGGCTTATGCGCGATGGTAAGATGGTCGGTTTGCTTGGCGGCGATCATAGTACGCCACTCGGTTTTCTTCGCGCGCTGCCGGAGTTCTATTCACGATTCGGAATTCTTCAGATCGACGCGCACGCTGATTTGAGAAAGGCATACCAGGGATTTACGAATTCACATGCATCGATTATGCATAACGCGCTGAAGATACGCGCCGTGAACCGTCTGGTGCAGGTGGGTATACGCGATCTATGTGAAGAGGAAATGCAAAGTATTGACCGCTCGCGTGGGCGCATCGTTACATTCTTTGACCAGGATCTGAAAGAAAATGCTTACAATGGCGTCAGCTGGGACGAGATCTGCGCGAACATCATCAACGCATTGCCCGAAAATGTCTATATAAGCTTTGATATCGACGGGCTTGATCCGCGATTCTGTCCGGGTACCGGAACGCCCGTGCCGGGAGGACTTGACTTTCAGCAGGCGCAGTACCTGTTAAAGAAACTAGTTGCCGCCGGTAAGCGGATCATTGGATTCGACCTGAATGAGGTTGCTCCCGGGGCACAACCGGACTGGGACGCCAATGTCGGAGCAAGATTGCTTTACCAACTCGCAAACTGGATGGCCGTGTCACGCGGAAAACTGCGTGCGGATATCTGACCGTTTGCCGCAGGTGTAATTTCCGGAATGTGTCTCCACTTCCCGATACGAAAGTCAAAATAAACCCTATTTTGCGACTTTGAGGATCATGAACAAATCATGGAATATCGATGAGTGAATTGATTTCGACCGTTGCGACCGGAGTCTGGACCCCTGTACTGTTCCTGCTTATACTCGGCGGACTTTTTTTTCTCATCTACTCGCGATTCATTCCATACCGGTATTTCAAACACGCGATAGATGTTCTTCGCGGAAAGTACAACAATCCCGATGATCCGGGGCAGATCAACGCGTATGAGGCGCTGAGTACAGCGCTTGCGTCGACCGTGGGGATGGGCAATATCGCCGGGGTTGCCGCTGCGATCAGCATCGGCGGGCCTGGTGCGCTTTTCTGGATGTGGATAACCGCGTTCGTAGGGATGTCGACAAACTTTTTCACCAGTAGCCTTGCCGTTATGTACCGGGGACGCGACTCAGCAGGCCAGATCCAGGGTGGGCCAATGTACGTCATCAGAGAAGCGCTGTCACGTCGCTGGCAACCACTCGCAACCCTATTCTGTCTGTGCGCCATGATCGGATGCCTTCCGATCTTTCAGGCTAATCAACTTACACAGGTCATTTATGATATCGGACTCGGATCGCTTGGCCTTCAGGCCGAATCATTTTCAGTGGGCGCCTTTGAAATCAGCACGCACAAGTTTGTAATCGGCCTTGTACTCATGATCACATCGGGATTTGTGATCCTTGGCGGGATTCAGCGCATTGGCCGGTGGGCCGGACGAATGGTTCCGTTGATGATCGTGCTTTATTTTATATCGGTGGTTGCCGTGCTCCTTCTCAACGCCGGTAAAATTCCGGAGTACCTGTTGATGATCGTTACGGACGCCTTCGCGGCGGAAAATTTCCGTGGTAATCCGGCCCTCGGAGGAATCACCGGTGGGTTAATCGTTGCAGGCGTACGTCGCGCATCCTTTTCAAACGAAGCGGGGATCGGCACCGCACCCATGGCACTCGGCGCTTCAAAGAGCGCGCAGCCAATCCGTGAAGGGCTCGTTTCGATGATGAGCCCGGCCATCGACACGCTGGTTGTATGCACGCTCACCGCGCTGGCAATTCTCGTCACCGACGTTTGGAGAACAACCGAAGCCAATGGTGTAACACTTACGACGAATGCTTTTGCACTCGCCCTCGGCGCACCTGGACGATGGATACTCCTGATCTGCGCGTTCTTCTTCGCCATTACGTCGCTTTTCTCATACAGCTATTATGGTAACAAAGCGATGTCCTTTCTCGCCGGCGTACAGGCAGGAAGTTATTACAACTACTTTTACCTTATAACCATTGTCCTTGGGGCCATCCTTTCGATGCAGGACGTAATGAATATCATCGACGTCGCCTACGCGCTCATGGCATTCCCTACAATGATCTCGGGATTTTTGCTGGCGCCAAAAGTAATGCAGGAAGCGAGGAGATACTTTTCAGCGCTAAAAGAACCCGGACACTAGTCCCAGCGGCCCCGTCCGCGGCTAAGGCTGTGTTTTCCGGCACCCAGGAAAAATGCCGTCAGTGCGGTTAACATAATGAACATATTCAGTTCAATCATCCATCCCCAGTAATCATTTACCCGGAAGATGATATCGCGGTGTGCGATCAGGATCGCGGCAAGCATATTGAATGCAATGATCAGCGCGGCGATGCGTGATTTCCAGCCCGCAATGAGAAACAATGGAGCAA
>CBKWFZ010000055.1:0-10235 GCA_966673785.1 uncultured bacterium | reverse complement strand
GAAAACGACTGTCATGGCAGTATCACTTCCGTCGTGCCGAGATATGGAAACTTGCGGCGGGAAGCGCCGGCATCGTGCGCAGTTCGAACGATGTACAAGGACAGGTGGAGGCTCTTCAGCTGGACAAGGTCATCGAGTTGCCGCGGGGACTCCGTCACCGTTTGGTAGGAATGGGCGACTCCTGGGGTATGATCGCTGAGATCTGGCAGCACACAGACCCGGACCACCCGTCAAACGAAGATGATATCGTACGACTTGAGGATGACTACGGCCGGTAACCCCTGGCTTTGCGTAAATCAAAAGGCACTAGACTGAATCTGACTTGGTTCCTTCCGCGAATTAGGCGATTTGCTGCCAAATTTTTGTTGGAATGTTTTCCCGTAAGAGTAGTTTTTGAATAACTCCTTTCTGCGTGCAACTAACAGGGACAATTTTGTTCCGATGGAGAAAAGTCTCAGAGAAAGAATAGTCTTCCTGGTGCTTCCGGGTTTTGCAAACAAGCGCTGTACCTGCATTATCGCATAACGTTGCAAATAGTGCAGGAAGAGTCTATACATCAGAATGCGGAAGCTTTCGAGGTTGATGAATTTGCGTTCGCAAATAAGCTTGTATGGCTCCAGCACGTCAAAGCACCTGGAGCTCTCACGCAGGTATTTGATATAATAGTCGCGGCTAAAACGATCCGAAGGGATAAAGTGCCTGAACGTTAATCTTTCATCATACCAGATCGTATAGCGTGCCATGAACAGGCCATAGCAGAGTTCATAGTCTCCCCCTGAACTCAGTTCCTTCCCCAGGCGATCAGTCAACAAACTGCGGAAACCAGCTTTCATCAGGCGCTCATACGCTGATTTTCGGATTACACATCCGGCGCCATAGATCCGCGCCCGGGGGGTAGGTCCGCTTTTGGACGCCTGCGCCCCGGCGGCAAAGATGGGGAAATGGCGAACCCATTCAGGAGGCTCCGTTTCAAAGACGAGTTCGCCGCGTCCCCCGAGTGCGCCTATGGTTTCATTGGTGCTCATGATTTCGAAAACGAGCTTCACGTAGTCCGGATCAAGCCAGTTATCATCATCGCACATCAGGACAAATTCAAAGTTAGCTGTAGCGAATCCTTTCGACCGGGCAAAGCTGAGTCCGGGATTCGGTTCATCCACAATGATCAATGGGGCGGTTGCATCGTATGAAGACCAGATGCGATGGGTCACTTCGGCGGTGTTATCGCTGCTGGCGTTGTTTACCACAATGAATTCCCACGGAATATGGCGAGGCACATTCTGACGGGCAATATGTCGGATAGTCTCAGGGAGACGTTCCGCACCGTTGTAGGTGCAAATCACAACAGACACACCGGGGTTGGTCATTTGTTCAAAACTATTTTTACAAAAACCTTCATGATTGCAAATGCTAACGGAACGGCACGGTGCAACTGCCATGCCTTTCTGATCTGCGCCATTGCGCCGCCTGAATTCCTTAATTCGCGCCACAGTCTGTCAGCTGTCCTGACGGCATAATAAGCATAAAACTTTCTTGCCCTTGCCAGCGATTCTTTTCGATGCGCTGGTGGCAGGTAAGTGCCGATCTTGTTCATTACATATAACAGATCATCAATGTTCTTGCCCGTTGTAAAAGCCTCACCGGAGATTGAATTCGTGTGGCGCCGGTACGACGCGAGCACCTGAGGTGTATAACCGAATGAATAACGCGTTGCGATCCGGGCCCACATTTCCCAATCTTCACCATAGTGAACTCCGCAAAAACCGCCAAGTTGTTCATAAACCTCACGCTTTACCGCGATACATGCGTATTGGATTCGCTGACGTTCCGCTAAACGATTAAGCCAGTTCTCAAGAACGCATGCGACAGGCGCCTCGGCTTCAGGATAAAATACAACACGTCCATCTCCATCAATATAGCGATACCTGCAAAACGCCGCGCCAAGGTCAGGGTATGTCGCGAACAGGTTACCGAGTTGTTCATAAAAACCTTCATGGACGACGTCATCGGCATGTAACAAATGGATATAATGACCGGAGGAAAGATTCAGGCAGGTTTCAAAATTCCGAAGACTTCCCACATTGTAAGGTTGTCTGTAGTAACCGATCCGGCCACCGCCTACACGCCGCACAAGCGCCTGAACATCGATATCGGTACTGAAGTCGTCGACTACCTCGATCTGCATCATTGATTCGGGAAGGGCCTGGCTGAGGACGCCTCGCAATGTCTCTTCGAGATATCGACCGGAATTATAAACCGGAATCATCACTGACCATAAAGGGCGTTTTGGCGCAGTTACCGGTGCTATGAGAGGGGGACTTAGCGGGGTGCGCTCGGGCGAAATATTTTGCCAACTGGTCAATGTATTGTGATTTACATCTGAACCAAATTTAACGTTTAGTCAGCGCCTTCAAATGACGTACGGCGTATTTGTATCGCCATCGTATGGATTTCTGGATTTTTCGCCCCAAAACCGCGTATTGATTCGAACGAATAATAAAATAAAATTTGTTGAAGCCCGTAAGTTGTAGAAAAAGCTGCTCAACGATAAACTCCTTTTTGTGGAGATATGCTCTTAGAATCTGGTTCCGGTCATGATTTACATTCGGTATTTCGAGAATTGCGTTGGTGATCCGGCGGAGAATTTCCAGCGATTCCAGCATCATGCTTACCTTACTCTCATGCAATATCGGACCGAAATTGTGCCGTAGACATTCAATGCAGGGGTCCGGAAGTTCGAAATGTTCGCCCATGTAATGACGAATGTTTCGCAACACGTTTTCCCTGTTTGCGCGCTCGTATTCGGTTTTCCTGAGGACCGTATTCAGACTGTACGGGGAAATCCGATAGTCAAGAAGAGGTTCGTCCAGATTATGGATTTTGAATCGCCGGGCAATCTTCCAGAACAGGTCATAATCTTCAGAGTACTCCCTGCTGTACATTCCGCAGGCACGTACGACCTCCCTGCGAAACATGACGGTCGGATGATATATCCAGCATTCAAAGGTCAGGTTATAATAATAGAATTCGTGTGGATGCTTCTCAATCGTGACGAAATTTCCTGCAGCGCTGATCACATTGGTCCACGTCGACAAGAGTCCGCACGCGGGGTTCTTCTCCATATACGACATCTGTTTTTCAAGACGCATGCGATGGCTCATGTCATCCGCATCCATTCGCGCGATCAGGTCGTGGCGCGCTTCTTCGATTCCGCGGTTCAGCGTTGCAGAAATGCCAAGATTACGTTCGTTTCTCAGTAGCCGGATGCGGGGATCATTGAAGGTGTGAATGATTTCGACGCTGTTATCTGTTGAGGCGTCGTCGATGATCAGAAATTCAAAGTCCGAAAACGACTGATTCAGAATACTGATAATTGCATCCCTCAGGAATTCCGACGCGTTGTAGACGGGCATAAGAACAGTTACTCCTGATGTCATGCGTGATCTTGTTAGCCTGCTTTGAAGATTCGAAAAAGGTAATTGCGCATTTTGTAAAGCAGCGGATATCTGTACGGGAAGAATGCAGATTTTAACAAACGCTCTACCCGGGGGTCGACATTCGGCAATGTATCCAAATAGGTCTTCAGCCAGTCCAGAAAGTAACGACGCACGTTATGGTATCTGCCTTCGCTGTGAACGCGATAAACCTGTGACGACGCGCGCTGCCGGTACAGGTTATTCGCCTGAGACGATACGAAAACTTTTTCGTTTGCATACACCTGGACAAGGAAGGCCTGATCTTCATATACAGCCGTAGGACCGACGAACGAATCAACAAACAGTATCTGATCATGAATGCGCTTTCGCGCGATGATACCGGAAGGACAAGGCGCCGCACCGCGTCCAAGCGGATATAAATTCAGCAGAAGTTGTGGCGGGGCGTAAAGCTGGTCTTGTTCCGTTCCCACAGGTATGGTTTCGTCGCTGCGGGAAGGATCTTCCCAGCTAAACCAATATTTCGAAGCTTCAATCAGGACCGACGCCTCCGGATGGTCATTGAATGTTTTGATTTGTTCCTCCAGTTTCCGGGGCAGCCACACGTCATCGGCATCGAGGTACGCGACAAATTCGCCGCGCGCTTTTGCAATACCGAGATTGCGACTTCTGCAGACACCCTGGTTCGACCGGTCATCATGATGATAGCAATAAATCTTTCCCGGATACGCTTCTGCGTAACGTTGCGCAATTTCGTTGCTTCCATCGGGTGATCCGTCATCAACAAGAATAAGTTCCCAATGGGAATACGTCTGCGCGATCACACTTTCAATGGTCTGTGCAAGAAATTCCCGTTCATTGTAGAAGGGTGTGACGACTGAGACAAGTGGTGATGAAGCAGCTCCCATTTTATGTCTTTTGAAGAGCGGAGAGGCTACTTAAGAGCTGCGTTCCCGTCACATCCCTCACGTGATAGCGGGGAATTTCAAACGGCGAATCGCGTCGCGCAACGAAACGTGCGCACGTTGTTACTGCGAATCTGAAACCCGCGCCCTCTACTAACTTCGGCGTATTTCCGTCGTAATGCCCGTAGGGATACGCAAACCCGGAGACCGGATGCGCCAGGATATCTTCAAGTTGTCTCTTCGAGTCTTCGATCTCCGATTTCTGTTCGGCGGTTGTCAGGGTGCCCAGCGCGGGATGGTTGACAGAATGTGCACCGGCTTCAAACAGGCTGTCACTTGTCAAATCGCGGATGTGGTCTTCGGTCATGATCGGCGGCGTGCTTACAGAAGGGACGCAAGCCCACACCTTGACAGCTTCCAGGGCCATGTTACGTTCGGATACCCTCATTTCTTTCATACGGGTCCAAAGATCGACAAACAATCGGAGGCGGGAATTCGATGGTGGTTGTCCGTAGCGCCATCGCCGGTTTTCCTCTTCGGTTGACGCCGAAAGGATGTGCGCCGGACTGAGACACGATGATATCGATTCTGACCCAATAACCATGTTCGCGAACTCCGGCAAAATGGGTTCGCGCAAAATCAACTGTTCAAGTTCATCCCACCAGTATTTTTTGTGTGACTGTCGGAATAAAGTCGTAAAAAAGAAGGTAGCGGGAATGTTGTGATCGAGAAGGATTTTTCGTGCGTGGTCATAATTATCCTGGTATCCGTCATCGAAGGTGATCGATGCCAATCCCTTTACAGGCTCGCGGCGGAGGAGTCGCCCGGCGAGATGGTGCATCGGAATGATGTCAAAATTCTTTTTAACAAGGCGGAGTTGATCGTCGAAGTTTGAGGGAGTAACACAAAGGTCCCATGGATCTGTCTCGTATTCCGAGATGCGGTGGTACATTAGAACGACTGCAGTTGGATTTTCCCTTTTCAGCAGATTTCTGAACAGCCTTATCATCGCGGTCGTTTTGTTGCCTTCGCAGAAATGATTACCTGATAGTTCGGGTCGTGACGTCCGAGGTAATCCTTCCTTACCTCTGGTAATCCCATCCCATAAAGAAATGCGGTTGCAATATAGACATTGCCATAACTTTTGACCTCGATGTCGGCATCCGGAAACGTTTCTTTAAGCACCCTGCTTATACTCGCAGACGTAAATGCCCACAACCAATAGTCTTTCCATTCATCGTTATCGATCTGAGAGATACCTGGGACGGTGAGCAATAATGTGCCGCCAGGCTTCAGAATGCGATAACACGTGGCAAGGGCCGCCTTGAAATCGTAAATGAGATGAAGCGTTTGCGTGAGGATCACGCAGTCGAATGCATCCGATGGTATTTGAGGAGCGTCGGTCAGATCGCCGACAAAGGTCACAGCGTCATTGGCATCGTATACGTGCAGCACGTCGCTTTTCGTTACGCTCCGGTTTCCAAACCGCAGCGTGTACGCGTTGTCGCCGATTTCAATTGTACGACCTTTGATGCAATTGGCGTTTTCCTGCAAAAATCCTTCGATGTAATAGCGATCCACGGGGCCACCACGGTCGTAACCAAAAGATGTGCTTAACGGCCGCGGACGTTCCAGGTCTCCCCACTTCACGTGATTTAGCGGCGGATTAAAATGTCGTACGAAGCCGACGCGATGCATGATGCGGATCGCTGCCGCCGGAAGAAGCTGCTTTAGTTTACCTTTAAGCCGCTTTCGCCAGATTTTTTTTCGAAGCAGTTTCGCGTAATCAGGTGAAATGGATCCAAGCTTCTTGATTTCGGATTCGTCGGGGTAATTTTGTCGCGCCACCTCGTGCGATAACATTTCGTACATCCGGCCGGCGTAGTACGCTTTCCAGATTAGCCTGCCTTTTTGAAATGCTTCCTTTTCCACTGGCGTCGCGAGCAGTACTTCCTGTGCACCATGAACGGCGAGTACAGTCTCCAGCATAAAAGGAATGTTTGCGGACATGTTCGCGCCATGAATCCGGTACGCGGCAACTTTCTTCGTATGATGCATCACCGGGTAGTGGCGTGTAATCCGGAAATACATGTCATAATCTTCACATGCTTTCAGCGATGTATCGAACCCGAACAACAACAAGACCCACCGCGAATACATGACAGTGGCGTGCATTCCAATGTAATTGCCTTGCAGGAGATGTACATAGTGGTCTCTTTCCGAAACAACACCGGGCTCTTCAGGAATGACGCGGCCAGTTGCATCAACTTTATCATGTCCGCCTGAAACGAATGCAAGCTCTTTATTTGCGAGGAGGTACGCCAGATTGGTCGCGATTCCCTCGGGGTAGAGGTAGTCGTCGGCATCAAGGAATACGACGTACTCTCCGGTACTTGCGGCGAAACCGGCGTTCCGCGCTGAGGACAAACCCTGGTTATCCTGAAAAAGGTAGCGAATTCCATCAATGTTTTTGCACAGTTCCCGCGTGTTATCGGTTGACCCGTCGTCGACCACAATGATTTCAATTTCCTTATGGGTCTGGCGTCTTACACTGGCGACAGCCTCAGCGAGGTATTGTGCGTGATTGTAGCTGGGAATAACAACAGATACCAGAGGAGCGCTCACGGGGTCAAATGTTTGAGGAATTGTTCCGGTTTTTAAGATAGAAAATTAACCCTGAAAGTATGCCGGCCATCTCCTGAAAAATCGTCGTAAACCTGCCCCGGTATTTTGGGAATCCGCGCACAATAAGAAACGCATAATACCGTGGAAGGACGATGAACAGGTGACGCAGATTTCCCTTGTGACGAAAACGTTGGTACTGAATAAGTATCGCTGCCGTAAAGCCACGCATATAAAAGTAGATCTGTCTTTTGAGGCCATCGATGTCTGACCGGTGCGTGTGGAAAACTACAGCCCTGGGGTTGTACACGATCACTCCGCCGTGCTCAAGTATCCGGTACCATATTTCAGAATCGCCGTTGCATCCCGCCGCGCCGACGTCCAGGCGTTCATCGAAGAAACCTGATTTGGCGAATGTTTCCCTGCGAAAGGCCATGTTCGCGCCGGCACCAATGTCCCACACTGGCGGGGCATGAGTTGTGGCACCACTCAAAAAGGATGCGTCATAACGCCTTGCTGAAAACCCACGGTTGAATGGCCAGTGTTTTTCAAAGATCCATTGCGCTTCCGTAGTCAATTCTGCGGCGAGAACAAGCCCTGTCATTGCGCTCGCGCTTTCATTTTCAAATGTATTTTTTACATTCAGGATCCAGGATGGGTGAATGATTGTATCGTCGTCGGTATACGCAATTACCGGCATCGTCGCTTTTCGTGCACCGGTATTACGAGCGATGTCCAACCCGGGACGATCCTCCCGCACATATGTAACGCCATCGAACGCTTCTGCAACCATCCTTGTGCTATGATCACGTGATGCGTTATCCACTACAATGATTTCTGCCGGTTTGCATTTCAAATCCTTAATGCTTTCCAGACAACGATGGAGGTTGCCTGCGCGGTCACGGGTGCAGATCACCAGTGATATCCCGACCGTGGCAGGCACTGGTCCTCCAGGGTTAAATGTCTTAGCGCAAAAGCTGATGATGGCCGGAACTGAGTTCACTTCAGTATCAGCTGCTCCATAATTCCGGAGTGCGCCTTGAACCGCGGTTACGATTGCGTCGTCGGTAATGCCGTCATGGTGTGAAGGAGAAAGATAGATTTCGCCCAGCGGAACGTCGTTCCACCAGATTACAACATAAGCAGGCTCACCCGGGCGAATTTCGGCCCTTGTGTTCTTGTCGTTCAGGAAATGATGCGTACACGTTACCGGAAGAAATTTATTCATTGACGGTCAGTCTGGTGGATGGCAGCAGCGGCGTAAGGGTGACAGGGAAATCGGGACGAACATATCCCATCCATTTTCCATACCAGTTCATATTCTCGCGGTAATCCTCCACATCGAAGGAAAGACATTCCTGAACATAAAACACTTCCACTGAGGTGTCGCGCACGAAAATGATAGAAATGTAATAGGAGCCATCATTGAGAAAATGTCCGGGAATAGTGCATGTGCCGCGAATAATCCCGGCCGTGTATTCTTTAGGGCGCGAACTCACGTCGAAAATGCATTCACCGCTCATCGTGAACAGATGTATGCCGGTAACGAGATTAATTCCTTCCTGAAAATTCGTGAACTCGAAATTCAACGTTAATGGTGTTCGGATATCGATCGGATGGGTTTCGTCCGCGAGCTGGGGCACAAGTTCAATCTTTCTCATGCGGATGATCTCGTTTCCCGGGGCAGTTTGCTGGTTCTCCCATTCCTGGATCATTGTATTTTGCTGAATTCCGCCCAGGTAGGCGTTTACAACACGGTCAGCCTGTCCGATGTTGATTACTTTGCCTTTCTGAAGATGCATGGCGCGCTTACAGAGGTTATTCACGGCCTGCATGTTGTGGCTTACGAAGAGAATGGTACGGCCTTCTTTCCGGGAGGCGTCGTTCATTTTGCCCAGGCATTTCTTCTGAAAGTCAGCGTCACCTACAGCCAGAACCTCGTCCACGATGAGGATATCTGGCTCCAGGTGCGCTGCAACTGCAAACGCAAGACGTACATACATACCCGACGAGTAGCGTTTGACAGGTGTATCCAGGAACTGACCGACGCCCGAGAATTCAACGATCTCGTCGAACTTCCGGTGTATCTCCTGTCTGCCCATCCCCAGAAAGTAACCGTTAAGGTAGATGTTCTCGCGTCCGGTCAATTCATCGTGAAAACCTGTGCCGATCTCCAGCAGGCTGTTAATGCGTCCGCGACCCTTTACCGTTCCGTGTGTCGGTCTTACGACACGTGAAAGAATTTTCAGCAAGGTGGATTTACCGGCCCCGTTTTTTCCGATGACACCAAAAGCTTCGCCCTCTGTCACACTGAAGCTTACGTCACGAAGCGCCCACAGGTATTCCGTGCTCACCTCGTTATCATTGCCTGAAAAGAATGGATCCTGCTTTCGCAATACTTTCTGCAACCACCAGCGCTTCATTTCCTGGCGCAGCGAACCCGTCCCGATTGTTCCGAGGTAGTATAGTTTTGACAGGCGTTCGACTTCGATAATGGGTGTGCTCATACTAGACAACGTCGATTAGTCTGGCGCCTCTGCGGTTGAACAGTATCGTTCCGGTCAGAAACAGGATAACTGAAAAGCCGATACTGTAACCCAATTGCGCGGCGTTGAAATCGCCCAAACCGAGAAACGCGTAACGAAACAGTTCAACGACCGGTACCAGTGGATTCATGATTAGCAGTTTCTGAATCGTCTCGTTTTCGACAAAGGTCATTGGGTAAATCACAGGAGTCGCAAACATCAACAGGCGAAGACACAATTGTAACAGGTTACCGAGGTCGCGGTATTTTGCGATGAAAACAGAAAACGTTAAGCCCGCTCCAAGTGCGAGCATTGAAATCACCAGAAGTGTAAAGGGCATTGCCAGGAGAATATGATAGCCACCGGGGCTAACGTTGTCCTGAATGAGGTGATAGATATAAAAAACCAGGAATAGTCCGAACTGTATGAAAAATCGAATCAGATGCGAGGCGGTGAGCGAAAACGGTATGATCAGGCGGGGGAAGTACACTTTTGAAAACAATGCTGCATTCATGGTGAACGTAAACGCCGTGCTGTTGAATGTTTCCGCGAATAGGTTCCAGACAATGATTCCGGCTAGATAGAACAAGACCGGTGGCACGCCGCTGATAGGTATTTTCAGAACCTGATCGAAAATTCCGACGTACATCAGCACCGTTAACAAGGGTTGAAGGACGACCCATAGCGGTCCGAGCAGTGTCTGTTGGTAAAGGGTCAGAAAATCACGGCGGATCAATCGAAACAGCAGGTGC
>CBKWFZ010000054.1:0-10240 GCA_966673785.1 uncultured bacterium | reverse complement strand
ATGGAGCGGCGACCAGACGAATCATTACTTTTGAATAAAAAGGATATGAAGCCAAGCCGGGTCGTTCTTTTGTTCTTCGCAGTAAGTATCGCTGCATCTGCACATGCCCAGGAATCCAGCCGGATAGGGGAGCTTTCGCGGAAGTTTTCCGCCGATTATGTGCGCGGAGATTTTAAAGCGATGACAGATGCATATACAACGGATGCTGTTTTGATGGCTCCCGGAAGAGATGTATTAACGGGCCGGAAAGCAATTCAGGAATTCTGGTCGGCGTCACGCATTCCGGTTATGCACAAAACCGTACCCGATACGTTGATCATGCACGGCCAATCGGAGATCCACGACATCGGTTACTTTTTCACGCAAAGCGACCCGCAAGGTCCGGTGTTTTCGGCGAAGTATTACATCATCTGGAGGAAGGATGCTGGTGGCAACTGGAAGATGTATATGGATATGTGGAATTCCCGGGATCGCGATTCGTCCCAGCAAGAGGCAAAGTAAGCGAGGTCTGACTGGCATCAATATTTGCTGTCCGTCTTGTGAAATCGTTTCACGAACGAATAGCGAAGATTATTATGGTCGCCCGCCTGCGGTATCTGTTTCAATCATCTCTCACATCCATCAAACCGGAAAGAACCACGTTCCGGTCAATTCCGAAGACGAGGGTAAAGGGCTTTCTCATGCTGGGTGGTATTGTAATCGTGCTGGTTCTGCTCAATACCGGTCCTGTTAATTTTCAGCGCTTCAGGGTGACCCCCGAAAGTCGCATCGGGTTGCTGCAGTATCTTCCGCAAGGATATTACGAGAACTCCGACAAATACCCGCTGGTCATTTTTCTTCATGGCATTGTCGAACGCGGGATCAATTCGCGGCAGCCCGACCTTCTTGAAAGTCAGAGTTACTGGGTTGATAATCTGGGTCCCCCGGAATGGGTGGCGAACGGTAAGGATTTTCCATTCATCCTGATTTCACCACAATTGAAAAGCAATCATGAGTACTGGCCTGTTGAGTATATCATGGAAGTGGTCAACTGGGCGCGTGAGAATCTGCGCGTGGATGAAAAGCGAATTTATATTACCGGACTAAGCCTCGGCGGCGGGGCAGTTTTTTCTGCAATACAGCAACATCCCGGCTTGTTTGCAGCCGCAGTGCCGATATGTGCGCACTGGAATGATCCCGCCTTTGCTGACGATCTTGCGAAGGAAAAGGTAGCGATCTGGGCATTTCATGGTGACGACGATCCACAGGTACCGTTGCATACAAACTCATTCATGATTGATTCGATAAACAAGTGCATCCCGGCGGCTAGAGAGAAGGCGCGACTCACGGTTTTTCACGGACTTCGCCATGCCGTCTGGGATCGTGCATACACTCCCGGTGCTGAGGGCGAGGATCAGGACATCTACGAATGGATGCTTGAGCATGTTAAACTGGAAAGAGACGGCAAACCGCTTCCCGCTGCCGACGCAGGGCCGGATTTTGAACCGGGGCCTGACGAAGGATTCCTTCTCGACGGGAAAGGCTATGATCCGGAAGGAGAAGCGTTGACGTACCGTTGGCACCAGATGAGTGGTCCTCCTGCGACCATCGATGATCCAGGCGCGCACCGCACGTATGTACGCATCAAGCGGAAGGGTACCTACTTTTTCCGACTAACCGTTTCGGATCCGGAGAACAATACCGATCAGGACTTTGTAAAAATCGTGGTACGTTGATACCGCGAGCCGAATGTAGTACCCGCATGCTGCTACTCGTGCACTACCATTACCGGATACGTGGCAATCCTGCTTATTGATTTGATCACGCTCTTGTGAAACAACGATCCCAGTAATCCCCGATGTTTCGTACAAAGAACCAGGAGATCGGCATTTCCATCGATCACGTGGTTGTGAATGCTTACGTACTTGTCTGCGGACCGGAGTGAATAGAATTTCATGGGTAAATCCCGATACTGTAAATGAACTAGCTCCTGCATGTCGCGAAGGTCTTCGTCAAGGTCCATGCTGATAGCCGCCTCCATTACTTCGAGAATTTCAAGCGATGCGCGGAGCTTCTTTACCCAGGGGCTAAGTTGCGACATGGGAAGTTTGGCTTCTTCAAGATAGTTGAAGGCGTACACGATCTTCTGAATCGGAGCGTACACGTAGTGGTGCGGAATGAATAACACGGGAATGTTGGTATTCCGTATTGCGTTGTAGGTGTTGCTTCCGGCAAAGAATGAATACAGGTCATGCCTCCCGGCCGTGCCCATTATAATCAGGTCGTATCCGGATGCTGTCTTCTCGATGACCTTGCTTAGTAAATTTACCGATGTCTGCATTTGCGCCTCGCAGGGGATCTTGAACACACGTTCCACTTCCTGGCATTGTTGTTCGAGCTCTTCCGCAATACCTTCGACGGATAGAGCTTTTGCGCCAACAACTTCAAGGGGGGATAATGCGAAAAGCGATTGCACGTGGAATAGAGTAAGTCCCGCATCGGTTGCCTGGCAAAACTTGGCCGCATAGGCGACCCCGCTGTGAGCGGTATCGGAAAAATCGGTAGGGCATAATATCTTCTTCATAGAAAGTTTGTTTTAAGTTTACCTGCTGCTGCTTTGCTGTTTCAGTTTCTCCTTCTCCTGCTTCCGGAAGTAGCGCCGGAACAGAAAGTGATGTTTGAGGGCTTCCATGTTTTCGCTGAAACGTGAAACCCCTTCTTCGGCTGCCGACATAGTGTTGAACAGCTTTTGCCGGAATACGGTGTCGCTGATCAGGTAGCCAGTCGTGCCTTTGCCTTTCGAGATCTCATCGATGAGTCCGTCAAGGCTGTTCATGGCAGCCGCGAGATCGTGGCTCCCGGCTTTCATGTTGTTTACGGCGTCGTCGATGCCCGACTTCCATGTGCTGTCCCTGAGTAATGACCCTGCAACGCCTTCGCCCATGCGGAGATCAGACATCAGGTTTTCTGCATCCGCCGTGAACGCGGCAATGTTCTCACCCGCGAGCCGCACATCCTTTACGGCGGTTTTTAGATCGGTTGCAATCGACGTGTCGGACAACAGACTCCATAAACTGTTGCTGCTGTTGAGCTTTTGCGTGATTTGCGCAAGGTTTTGCGTGATAACGGCGATGTTCTCATTGGTGGTGTTGAGCGTCCTGAGCATTTCATCTGTTTCGATCGGAGGCAGGGATGAAATCACCGATCCCTCCTTGATTCCGGGCGCCGGCGCAGCTATCGAGTTTATATTGATGAGCTTGTTTCCCATCAGCCCGTCGGTGCCGATCGACGCGACGGAGTTCTGCTTGATATAGGCCTGATATTTTTGCTGAATGGTGAGCGTCACGTATATCGAAGTATCGTCTGCGATATGAATCGCTTTCACGGTGCCCACGTCTATCCCGCGGAAACGGACGTTGTTGCCGGGCAGGAGACCATTTACGTTATCCATTTTTACGGATATGGATAGCGTGGAACCAAGAAGGTTCCGGTTGCGCCCGATCATGTACAGCGTAAGAATGAGAAAAGCGATTCCCGCTATTACGAACAGTCCCAATTTTGTGTGTTCAACTATTTTCATGGCACCGTTTGGTTTAACTCTTTAATCAAAGAACTCACGGATCTTCGGATCCTCCGATCTGGACAAGACCTCGTATGAATCGTCCGCATAACATTTGCCGTCAATAAGCATGACAATGCGCCCGGCGGTGATACGGATGCACGCCATGTCGTGTGAGATGATCAGCGAGGATGTGTTGTACTTTTCGCGCACGTTAACGATCAGGTTGCTGATCTCACGCGCCGTGATGGGGTCAAGACCGGTTGTAGGCTCGTCGTACAGGATGATCGATGGCCTCAGGATCAGTGTTCTCGCGAGGGCTATACGTTTTTTCATTCCGCCAGACAACTCAGCGGGCATCATGTTTATCGTATGTGGCAGCCCGACGTCTTCAAGCGCCTCCTGTACTGCCTGTTCTGCCTGCTGCCGTCGCTGCTCCTTTGTCCAGTGTCTGCGGAGCGAGAACTCAAGGTTTTCACGGACCGTCATCGAATCGTACAAGGCATTACTTTGGAACAGAAAGCCGACATGAACCCGGATCCTGTCAAGTTCCTGCTGTGAAAGCTCCGGAATTATCTTGTCAAGCACCTTGATCTTACCCGAGTCGGCTTCAATCAGACGGATGATACACTTGATGAGCACCGATTTTCCTGATCCGGATTTTCCAAGTACTGCGACATTTTCGCCCGCGTTCACCGAAAGGGAGAACTCACGTAACACGTGGTTTTCACCAAATGACTTGCAAAGTCGTTCCACCTGGATTACCGGATTGCTCATGTCAGGTTAGTTCAAGCAGGTCTGAAATCTGAACAGCGATCAGGTCGATAATGAATATCAGCAGCGACGCCACCACCACAGCGGTGTTTGCCGATTGTCCGACTCCCTCGGTTCCCTTCTCCGAGTTGAACCCCATGAAACAGCCTGTGATACCGATGGCGAATCCGAAAAAGAATGTCTTGATCAATGACGGTATAACATCACCGAACGAGAGCGCATCGAATACCTGAATCCAGTAAAGGTTCCAGCTCACGGTTCCCCGGATGTTTGCGCCGAGGTATCCGCCGTACAACGCAACCGCGTTACTTGCACTGGAGAGAATGGGAAGCATGATCGTTGTGGCAAGTACGCGCGTGACAACCAGGTAACGGAACGGGTTTGTTCCGGAAACTTCCATCGCGTCTATTTGTTCCGTTACCTTCATCGATCCAAGCTCAGCGCCTATTCCGGAGCCGATTTTTCCGGCGCATATCAACCCCGTGATCACGGGCGAGATCTCCCGTACGAGGGAAACGGCAACCATGGAAGGAAGCATGGAGGCAGCGCCGAATTCGGCGAGGGTAGGTCTGCTTTGAATTGTCAATACCAGTCCCATGATCAGCGCGGTGATTCCCACCAGCGGCAGTGACTTGTAGCCGATCTGAAAACACTGACGTATGAACTCCTGTATCTCCTGGTTCTGGCGGAATACTTCCGTAAAGAACCGGCCGGTAAAGCTGGCCATATTGCCGACACCGCTCAGAAAGCCTCCGCTTGCACGACGACCCGGAGTCGCTTCCGCTTTTACCGACGAATTCAATTTCGTGGTCGTTCTTTTCATGATGAATTCGTTTTTTGTTTCATCCAGCGTTTCCGCAGGTAGGTGAACAGATTTTCCCGCGATTCGACCACAGGTATATCGTCACCGAGTAAATAGGAATATGGCTTGAGTCCTTCGCTTTTGTCGAGGAAGATCTTGATGATGCCGAGTATCGGGATAAACAGGATCATTCCGGACACGCCCCAAAGTGCTCCGCCGGTAACGATGGCCAGGATTACCGCGAGCGGATTAAGTTTAATTTTTGCTCCTACGACAACGGGCGTGATCAGATTGTTTTCGATAACCTGGAGGAACCAAAGAAGAAAGAGGGTCATCAACGGATACCATAATTGGTCGGTTGACAGCAACACGTAAAGTATCGTTACAATCGAACCCAGGATTACGCCGACGTATGGAATGAGATTGCATACCGCTGTGAACATGCCAAACAGGAGGTAATATTTCAATCCCATAAAAAAGAACATTGCGCTCGCAAGTGCGGAGACGATGAGTGTGACCAGGAGCATACCAGCAAGGTATTTTCGCACAACCTGAATTGCCTCCTTCAACCACTCGAGGAACGCTATGTTGCTCTTTACCATCAGGCGAATGATAAACTCCCTGAAAAAATCCTGGTAGTAGAGGAATAAAAAGATAAACACCGGTATAAGTGTCGCCGAAGCTATCGTAAGCGTCGTGAAACGTACCATGCTGCCGACGTTGCGTTCGCCGACGAGGCCCACCAGATCAGGTCCTATGAAATGTTCAAGACCGAATCTTTCATTAACACGCTTGTTGAGCTCTACAATGAATGCACCTAGTCTTTCCCTAATGGCAGGAACGTCCTGAAGAAGCGACGAAAGTTGTGCGACGAAAAGGTAAATGATGAGCAGCGATACGACAGTTACGAGTACCATGCTCAATAGAATGGCAAGAAGCCGTGGAATTCGTTTGTTTTCGAACCAGCTGGTTAACGGGACGAGGGCAAAGGAGAAAAAGGCGGCCCAGATCAGTGGTATAAAAATGAAACTTCCGGCTTTGAGAATATAAATACCGCCTACAAATACCACGATCGCATAACAGGAATAGCGCAATTTGAGAAGAGTCCCTTTCATGTTGTCCCGCTTCAGGCGGCCTTTTTAACGTGACCGGATGCCCGGAATCCCAATGAAAAGCTAGCTTTTGGCTCATCTCCGGCAACTGATGGCCATCATAGGTTTTGTGAATTGAAATCATCCGTACCTGTTTTTTTGACCGTTTCAATTCGCGTTTTTGAAAGCATTGAGATGCGTCACTTCATCTGTCATGTCACGTCGGCAAGTGATGACAATCTGCTTTATTCACCCCGGCAGTCATTTCGGCGGGACGAACACGATGCTACCTTGATTCCATGACGGTGATCATCGCACTGGTTGCAGTAGTGTGCTTGCTGCTCACGTGGATTTTCGTGGTTCCGGTTTCACTTGTGATCGACACGCGCCATGATGTGTATCGGCTATGGCAGCCGGGAACGTTCAAGGGCTCGTTCATTCCCGGTGATCAGCCGCGCTTCCGGATGTTGTTGTTTGGATTTGAGTTGCCGGCGGGGAAAAGACGCGCGAAGCCCCCGAAGCCGCGGGAGGAACCGGTTCAACGGAAGAAGCGGCGCTCACGCATATCCGGTGTCGAAATACGAAAGCTGTTAAGTTCCATCCGGCAGGCCGTGACGGTGCGGCGGCTCAATGTCAATGTTGATACGGATACGATGTTCTGGAACGCGGCCTTGGTTCCTGTCGGCGTCTGGCTGAACGACGATACAACCAGGATTCAAAGTAACTATCAGGGTGAAGTGACGCTTGATATTGAGCTTCGTATCGCCACACACCGCGTCGCGTTCGCAATAATCAGATTTATCATCAAACGTAAATAATTATGGAAGTAAATTTCGAAAACATGCTTCAGCGGTTGACGGAGTTCATCCAGAAGGAAGCGCGGTCTGAAACGGTCGTGGGCGAGTCGTTCACACTCGGTGAATTCACCTGTATCCCGGTTGTTCGTATTGGAATGGGTTTCGGCAGTGGCGGCGGTACCGGTGATGCACCCAAGACAGGCAAAGGCGAGGGCGGAGGCGCAGGCGCCGGTATCGGTATCGATCCGATCGGTTTTCTTGTTACAAGGGGAGACCAGATTACGTTTATCAATACCCATCAGAGCAAAGGACTGGCAGCCGTGTTCGAAAAGGTCCCTGAACTACTGTCCAAACTTGCTAACCGGAAGGAGGCCGCACCGGCTTAGTCCAGCGCTTTTTGTATGGCTGGCTCATTCAGCAGGCTGAATCCCTACTGTCTGCGTCTCTGAAAGGGTCTTCATGACGCAGGAGAAATATATCGAAGGGTAGGAGTAGGGTCATACCCATATGGATTTTCGGTGCCAATGGTGTTTTTAAATTCAAGGCGGCACCTTTTTTTTTGAGAGGCTATTCTCACGGAAACTGGCCGAACGTCCCTGATCGCGAGTTTGCGAAACCGGGCCAGCCCCACCGTTACGAAGGCGATAGTTGACGCCTTGCGTTATTAAATAAACAGATGACACCCGCCCTTTTCGGGTATTGGATGTCATTCGGCGCAGCTTCCCAAATCTGGATTATTCAATCCGGTTTCAGGAATTGATCGTGTCCGTCCACTCTTCAGAAAGTCCGTACCGATAACAATTAACCCGCTTTTGTACCGCGGTTCCATTTTTGATTGCGGCGAAATCGTGCGAATTATTACAGAGGCAATTGACCTGAGTTAATCAAAGGTTCCGTTCGCCACCCGACTGATAACTTGCACAGCCTGCCGGAAAAATTTCCGGTTTACCGGAATATCCGGTGTTTATCGATCGCTAACCTGACTTTTTATGAGTATTCGATTACTCCTCGTTTGCAGCTTCCTGTTTCTCACCCAGTTGTACGCATCTGCCCAGGAAACCAATTGTGCCGACGGAATTGACAATGACGCCGATGGTCTCATCGATTGTCAGGATCCTGACTGTCCGAGCTGTGCTACAATATTCTCATGTACAGCGCCGTACACGTACTATATGCCCCCGCTTTATGGTAGCCGTGCAGGAGGTTCCTATAGCTCAAATCTTTACAACTCCGAAGATCTCGTGCTCTCGACCCTGGGTCGCGCGGCAACGGTCCAGATAAGGTCAGCGAATGGCACACTCCTCCAGACCGTCAACATACCGGTAGCCAATCCGGTAAACGTTTCGATCAGCGGAAGTCCGATCCCAACGACGCAGATCATGCGTCCAAACGGCGATCTCAATACAGTTCTCTCAAATGCGGGCCTGATCATTACATCGGACCAACCCCTGCAGGCGGCGTACCGGCATCTGGCGACAAATAACCAGGACTTACTTCAGCTTCAGGGCCGGGCATCGCTCGGCCGTTCTTTTTATGCGGCCAGTCAGACCGATATGGGCGCAGGTGCGGGTTCAGCTTATGAGCGACACTTCGTTTCCGTGATGGCAACCGAAGATGGCACCCAGGTCTCTTTCAAGATTCCTTCGACGGCCACGCTTGCGAATGGAACTACCGTTAACATCAGCCTGACCGACGGCTCGGACAATACCACATCGGCACGCGCCTTACCGGCAAACCGGACGATCAACGTTACACTGAACCGTGGTCAGTCGTATATGATCGCTACAATGCGGGAAGACCATACCGTAACCGGTATTCTTGTCACCGCGGATAAGGACGTTGTCGTCAATTCCGGATCGCAGCATAGTCCGACTTCTCAGGGCAGCGACCAGGACGGCGGGTTTCAGCAACTCGTTCCAACCCAGGCCCTGGAAACAAGTTATATTGCAATTGATGGCGGGAACGCCAGCGTGAGAGATTATGTGGTGATCGTCGCCGTGGAAAACGGTACCACGTTCACCGTGAACGGAGTTTCAGGCGGAAATGATGGCCGCTCACGCGCCGTGCCGGCAACCCTCAATGCGGGTGAGCACTTTACCTACTATTTTGACAATACAAACTATAAGGCATACTACATCGCCGCGAACAAACGCATCTATGTCTACCATGCCAGCGCGTACGGTACAAGCGAATTTGGAATGGATATCCTGCCGCCGATCAACCAATGTATCGGCAGTAAGCAGCTTGACTTTGAACGTCCGGGAACGAATAGCTCTGCTTTCGTTATCGTTCCAACGGCCGGGCTGACATCCCTGAGATTCCGGAATCAACCGTACACAACTTATGCGGCTAACATTGATCCTGATGGAGCCGGACCGCTTACTGCAAGTCAGGCGAATGTCATCGGAAGCTCCGGTTATTCGTATGTCGTTTTTCTTGACGCGAACATCGCTGCTTCCGGAACAAACAATCGCGTAACGAGTGACGAAAAGTTTCACATCGGTGTGAACTCACGTACTGGCGGAACTGGTAATTACGCGTTCTTTTCAAATTATGAAAAGTCGATCGAAATACTCGACCCGGAGACGCTGCAAACAACAAACTACTACATCGCAGGCCAGGTCGCGCCCGGCGTTGCGACTAATCACTGTGTCATATTAACAGGCTGTGGTGCGAACAATGTCATCACAAGCGCGGCTGCAGAGGGCTGGGGCGGATCCGGCACCGAGGGGACTGTGACCTTCTCCGGGTCGTGTGTCACATACACGATGGATCCCGGCGCACCGCCTTGTGCCACAGAAACGGTAAGCCTTGTAGCCGAGAACGAATTTGGAATCAAAAGTCAGGTCTGCCTCGTATTTGAGAATGCCAACAGGCCGTTTACAATCGGTACAATCACGCCGGTAAATGCTTTCTTCTGCAGCACCGGATTGCCGAATACGGTCACGCTGAATGTTCCGGTTGATGTTCCGTCGGGTAGTCCCGTCTTTTCATGGGTCACGCCGTCGGGTGCTGCGGGCACACCGACAAACACAGGATCGAGTCCCTCCTTTAATACTTCGATCGTCGCCAACGAGGCCGGAACGTATAGCCTTACGGTGACAGTCGGAGGATGCAGCCAGACGATAAGCATCCCCGTTGGCTCACTGAACTGTACGGATACCGATGGCGACGGCATCGCTAATTTTGCCGACCTGGATGATGACAATGACGGTATTCCCGATATTCTTGAATCCGG